>JAIUNA010000057.1 GCA_022565265.1 Roseinatronobacter sp.
CGCCAGATCCTCGACCCCCTCGCCCCCGCCGCAAAGTTTTATAAGATGAAGTGGCTCTTGCATGGCGGTCTTTCTAGCCTGCCCTGCGCGCGGGGCAAGGGCGCAATTGCGTTGACCCGCGCGGGCAGGGGGCCTATCTTGTAGCCTCTTGTCAAATCACCCCCAAAGGATGCGCCCCATGAGCCGCTTTGCTGCCCCCATTGCCGAACAGATCTGGGATATGAAATACCGTCTGAAAGCGGCAGATGGCACGCCGATTGACCAAAGCGTGGAAGATACATGGCGCCGCATTGCCCGTGCCCTGGCGCAGGTAGAGGCCGATCCGGAGCATTGGGAAGGGCGGTTTTACGAGGCGCTGGAAGATTTCAAATTTCTGCCAGCAGGCCGGATTACCGCCGGGGCAGGAACCGGGCGCGCGGTGACGCTGTTTAACTGCTTTGTGATGGGCACAATCCCCGACAGCATGGGCGGCATATTCGAGATGCTGAAAGAAGCCGCGCTGACAATGCAGCAGGGCGGGGGCATTGGGTATGATTTCAGCACAATCCGGCCCAAGGGCGCGCCAGTATCTGGCGTTGCCGCCGATGCTTCTGGCCCGCTTTCCTTCATGGATGTCTGGGATGCAATGTGCCGTACGATCATGTCGGCAGGGTCGCGCCGGGGGGCGATGATGGCCACAATGCGCTGTGATCACCCCGATATCGAGGCGTTTATTGCTGCCAAGCAAGATGCCGCGCGGCTGCGGATGTTCAACCTTTCGGTGCTGGTGAGTGATGCGTTCATGGATGCCGTGAAAGCCGATGGGCCGTGGGATTTACAGTTTGAGGGGCGGGTCTATCACACCATTCAGGCGCGCGACCTGTGGAACCGGATCATGCGCGCGACCTATGATTATGCCGAACCGGGGGTGATTTTCATTGACCGGATCAATGCCGCCAATAACCTGAATTATTGCGAAACCATTGCTGCCACCAACCCGTGTGGGGAACAGCCCTTGCCGCCCTATGGGGCCTGCCTGCTGGGATCGATCAATCTGGCGCGGCTGGTGCGCGATCCGTTCGGGCCGGATGCCAGCCTTGATATGGGCGCGCTGCAAGAGCTGGTGGGGCTGGCCGTGCGGATGATGGATAATGTGGTCGATGCCAGCCGCTTTCCGCTGGATGCGCAGGCGCAAGAGGCGCAGGCCAAGCGCCGCATTGGCCTTGGGGTGACAGGCCTTGCCGATGCGCTGCTGATGGTGGGGCTGCGCTATGGCTCGGAACCCGCTGTGGCGCAACTGGATATGTGGATGCGTGCCATCGCGCGTGCGGCCTATCTGGCCAGTGTTGATCTGGCGCGCGAGAAAGGGGCGTTTCCCTTGTTCGAGGCTGACGCCTATCTGGCCTCTGGCACGATGCATGCCATGGACAGTGATGTGCGCGATGCCATCCGCGCGCATGGTATCCGCAATGCGCTGCTGACCTCTATCGCGCCCACAGGGACGATCAGCCTGTATGCGGGCAATGTCAGTTCCGGGATAGAGCCTGTCTTTGCCTATGAATATACCCGCAAAGTATTGCAAAAAGATGGCTCGCGCAGTGAAGAACGTGTCGAGGATTATGCCGTGCGCCTGTGGCGCCAGCGCCATGGCGATGCGGCCTTGCCGGAGTATTTTGTCAATGCGCAAACCTTGGCGCCCATGGATCATGTGCGCATGCAGGCGGCTGCCCAAAAATGGGTGGACAGCTCCATTTCCAAAACCATCAATTGCCCCGAAGATATCAGTTTCGAGGCCTTCAAAGATGTCTATATGGCCGCCTGGGATATGGGCTGCAAAGGCTGTACCACCTATCGGCCCAATGCTGTGACAGGCTCTGTCCTGTCGGTTTCCGAGAAAAGCGAAGCAGTGCCAGAGGCCGATAAAGGGGCCGATGTGGTGTATCTGTCCACGCCCTTTGACAGGCCAGAGGCGCTGGAAGGCCATACTTACAAACTGAAATGGCCCGGTTCAGAACATGCCATCTATGTCACCGTCAATGACACAGTGATCAATGGCCACCGCCGCCCGTTCGAGATTTTCATCAATTCCAAAAATATGGAACATTTCGCCTGGACAGTGGCGCTGACGCGGATGATCTCTGCCGTGTTCCGGCGCGGGGGGGATGTGTCTTTTGTGGTGGAAGAGTTGAAAGCGGTGTTTGATCCGCGTGGCGGGGCTTGGGTACAGGGGCGTTATATCCCCTCTATTCTGGCCGCGATTGGCGGGGTGATCGAAGAACATCTGATCCGCATCGGCTTTATCGCGGGGGCGGGGCTTGGGCTGAAAACCGACCCACATACCGCGCGCATGGGTGCAGCCGATGCCCCATCGGGCCGGGCCTGCCCATCTTGCGGGGCCTATGAGATGGTGATGATCGAGGGCTGCATGACCTGCCGCGCCTGTGGGCAGTCCAAATGCGGTTAGAAGTCGGTAGGCGGAGACTGTAAAAACTTCAGTGTTTTTGGGAAAATTGTCGGCCTTTTGCGGGGCCTATTTTTCTTCAACCGGGTAAGGCCCTGAGTTCATTGACAATAGAAAACGCCGCCTGACGGGCGGCGTTTGTGCGTTTTGATCCGAAATGCCACCGACGGACGGGGGATCAGCTGCCTCTACCCGGCTGGTACCCCGGAGAAATACTGGCCCCGGAACTCCAGGCCCCTGTCTGCGGTGCTTGCCCGTTAACGCCGGAACAGCCTTGAAAATTTTGATAATCGGAATTTTTACATACACTTATTATCCGTGACACCCTTCCAAACTATCTCATAAAAATTAGAATTTACCCTTAAAAGTTATCTGGTAATCAAAATAGTATTTTAAATACTAGGCGTAACGCATTTCGGGTTGTAGGAGGGCGTGGCTCTGGTTTGCAAAAAAGAATCAGAAGCCTGTAGATTTTGAGGGGGATGGATGGCGATGGAACCGGGAGGAGGGGCCTGCATGATATGTATTTCTGGAAAAAAGTCCGGGCCGTTTGTGCGAACGGCGTTGTTTCTGTGGTGCAAGTGAAACCGTAGTGAAAATTTCAATGCAACCGATTGTACAGGTGCTGCTGTTTGCAGCGGGTAAAGTGTTTGTCACGCTCAATGCGGGCGGAGTTTTTTCAGCAGGTTTTGGGCAGCGCATGGCGACAAAGCACATCTGGCGGCCAGGCACTTGCTTGCACGAATTGGTATTTGGGAACGCAGATAGGTAGGCCCAATCCATGAGATTTTACGAAAGCACACCTGTTCACATCCCTATCGGACTATTCAGTCTTGAAATAGAGGCATCTGGCGAGTTTCGGTTTGTAAAAGCAAACACAGCGTTTCTTGGCCTGATTGACAGTGCAATAGCAGATATTTCCCAGCTATCAGGCATGCTTGCATGCCTGATTCACCCGGAAGACCGCACTGCGTTTTATGATGCTGTGCAAGACGCGGCGCAAAACCGCGCGGCTGTATTCTGGGAAGGGCGTTTGAAAATTGGCAAGGCGCGAAAATATGTGCGGATTGAATTGCACCCCTCTGAAATACCGGAAGCGCCAAAGTTGTGGAATGGGGTGCTACAGGATCTGACAGATATTCAGGCGCTTCAGGCACGTTTTGTATATGTTCTTGATGCCGCCAGAGCGTTTACCTGGTGGCGGGATATTACACAATCGCGCGCCGAATTTGGTGTCCGATGGGCAAAATTTGAACACCTTGAAGACAGTGTGACCAGCATATCCAACGATGATTGGCTATCTACGGTGCATAGCGATGATCTGCCAAAGGTTTTGGCTGCGTTACGGGCGCTTGAAAACGGAGAGGCGGGGCAACAGGCCGCGCTTTATCGACGCAAGCTTGCGAACGGTTCCTGGGCATGGTTTCGTGCACATGCGCAGATTAGCGAGAGAGATGAATACGGCACCCCCATCGCTTTGTCTGGTGTCAGTTTTGAAGTCACCGCAGAAATTGAAGAGCTTGCGCATTTTCAAAGCGTCCATAAAGAACTTCGTGAAGAGCTGAATGAAACACGTGTCGCGCTGGAGCGAACTGCCTATGATCTGACCGAGAATATACCGATCGGAACGTATACGATGGTTCTCAGGCCGGGCGAAGAGCTGGCAAAATTCAGGTTCATGAGCCGCAGATTTCTGGAAATTACGGGGCTTTCGGCGGAAGAGGCGCGGGCCGATCCATTGACGGCTTTTGCCTGTGTCCATCCAGACGATTTTGATTCCTGGGTGCAGAAAAATGCTTATGCTTTTGAAAATAAACTCCCTTTCCGGGAAGAAGCGCGTCTGTTGGTGAATGGTAAGGAAAGCTGGGTCGTTGCTGAAGCCTATTGCCGACTAAAAGACGATGGCACATGGATATGGGAAGGGGCGATTCAAGATATTACGGAACAAAAACTTGCCGAATTTGCGCTTCAGGCAGCGAATGCGCAACTGATCGAAAGCGAAACCCAGAACGCCCGGCTGGAAGAGCGTCACAGGCTCTTGCAGGATATTCATGACGGTTTTGGCAATCAACTCGCTGTCGGCAAGATGCGATTGAGCAGGCGGGGTTCCGACAATATTGATGCGGTGAAAATCATTGATGATTGTCTTGACGATCTCAGGCTGGTTTTTGCAAGCCTTGATGCCGAGGACGATAATCTCTCGAGTGTTTTGTCGCAGATCCTAGAGCGGATGAACAAGCGCACCGGTCATCTGTCTATCGCGCTGAATTGGGATGTTGATGCTGCGCATAAAATCAGTCTGGAGCCGCGGCCATTGCTGAACATTGCGCGGATTGTACAGGAGGCTGTGACAAATAGTCTGCGACATGCGAATGCGCGGGCAATATCCGTTACTGTTCATGCGGAAAATGATGAATTCTGCATTACAATAGAGGATGATGGCTGCGGTATTGATATGGAGAATGTGACACTTGGTCGCGGGTTGCGTAATATGCGGGCGCGCGCCATGCAACACGGCTGGCAGATGAGAATCGATTCTGATACTTTTGGCACGCGGATAAGATTGGCTTTGAGCTGTAATTAGGACATTTTATATAGTTTTTTTCCGCCGCTATCAGCTGGCAATAAGTCCATGTTTTTGACCAATCTTAATAGCCTGCCGCTGCGAACGCACGCCCAGTTTCCGAAATAGCTTGCGGCTGTAGGAGTGGATTGTTGTTGTTTTCAGGCCCATGACACCTGCGGCTTCGGCATAGCTTAGCCCTTTGGCGATGCACTCAAGAAGTTCTGTTTCGCGGGTGGATAATGCGATATTCAGCTCTGGAAAAGTTGATGGGGCCTGCGGGATGATTTCAATCAATTTTCGCGCCATGACAGCGCTGATAGGTGCGTTGCCTTTCAAGACTTGATCTATACTTGCCGCAACTTCAAATATCTCATCATCTTTCAGTATATACCCCGTTGCCCCGGCATGCAGTGCCTGTGACAGTTTTTGCGGGCATGTAATGACCGTCACAACCAGAATAGGAACCTCTGGAAAGCGTGCGCGCAATTCTGATATTATTCTTGTCCCGTCCATATCTGGCAGGCCCATATCAACAAGGGCCAGATCCAGCTTGCCATTCAGCGCGTTTAAAAACGCCAGCGCATCTGCGCCAAGGCTGTAATTATATACGCGCCAATTTCCCGGAATATGTTCAAGCGTATTTGAAAGCGAAATCTGAAACTCTTGTTCATCCTCAACAATGAGCGCCCGCCGTATGGTGCCAACCCCATTCTGAATAGGCTGTTCATCGCGTGTGACCAAGACATTTCTCCTTTTCTTTGCTGCGATTGTGGCTTCTAGCGCAAACTGGGCAAGCTTTCATCGCAGCAAAAGATATCCGAATCCATCTTTTTATCATTGAGTGGGCTGGTGTTCTTTGCCTTGCGCTGTCGTGATTGCGGCTGGCCCATTTGGGCGGGGATGCAAGATTCTGAAATTCCGCACATAGGTACTGTTGTTCTTGGCGCAATATCTCGAAATATGATCATATTTAACTGATGGGTTGATGTCGGGATATTTAACATGTCTTTAAAATGGCAAATGTGCTGGTGTGATTTTCAAATGTTGCGCCTGTCACTGGCAACCAATACCCAAATGCTTGGTATATGCCTGCATGTTTTGCCTTCATATTTGGTTATTTTGGTTCTTTTTTATATGCGCTATGTATTTTCCTAGAAAGCGCCTTGAGCATCGGAGGTATGGCGCACTTATGATGTATCGCTGCCGATTTGGCTATACAAGTCTGAAGCGCTACCAGAGCAGGAAAGCAGGTGCGGGCTTTTGTGAAATCATCCGGGACGGAGGTTTTGCTGCATTGATTTTGGCAAGCAGAATATAATGCTTATCGCCTTCATGTGGAAAAACTCTAAAATACGTTCTGGCGTTATCCGCAAATTCCGATGGTTTGACTAACGCGTATCTCAGGGAAGCTTAAAGGCGCGATTATAGACATTCTGCATAAGTATATAAAGGATGAAAACATCTGTCTTTTTAATTCAGGTCGCGCGGTATCTGCTTGGATTTATGTCTGGGGCTGCGGATAGGGTGGCTTGTGATGGGAAGATGACAGGTAGTGACTGATAAAATACTGAGTGCAAGCAGGGCATAATATTTGCGTGGCATTCTGCAATTCGGGGAGTTTAGAGGTAGTGTCGGACATGGGTGATAATATGGTAAAAGTAGCGGCAACGCGCAAAACTGTCAGAACAGATGAGGGGATAATTTCTAACCCTTATGAAAACTGGACGATTGGAGAAATCTTGCGTTATCTTGGCCCCAGTTCCGGGTTTCGGACGCAGTTTCGTGAATCTTCGTATCTAGATGAGGTCACGCTTGGGCATCTGCTGAGCAGCCCGTTTGCGCTGAATGATTTCATGGCAAATTGCCGGAAACTTCCTCATTGCGGAGAGGCAACGATAACACGGTTGCGCGCTGTGATCGAACATGCCGCCCAAGCCGAAGCTGTGTTGAAAGGGGCATGCAGCCCGAAGGATTATGCCAATCTGACAGAGGCGGTAAATGGCAAGAATGGTTTCCGAGTGAGGTTTGAGCGGTAGCGCGACGGGTTGTCGGGCTGTTGCGCTTGCAATAACGCCACTCGGTGTTGGGGGTTTGCGGGATTGCCGCAAAAGCGTATTGTGATGCCGTGCTTTGCTGTAGCAGGCGCGACATAACGGCCCATGCCAATTCTATCCGGTTTTTGTGTGATATGGTGCCCCGGCGCGCGGTACTTAAACCACACTATCGGAGACGAATATGAACAAGCTTGCTATGATCACGCTGGCCCTTGGCCTTGGCCTGTCACATGCAGCACAGGCGGAAGAGCAAAACCGTTTGATTACGATCCTGACAGCGCCGGAACCGCAGACGCAGTTAATGGCAATGGTGCTGACGATGAACGCAATCGGCGCGGGAGCGGAAGCTGAAATGCTGCTTTGCGGGCCTGCGGGCGATATCGCGCTTCGGGAGGCCCCGGAAACGGCAACCCAAGGACAGCCGCCGCGCGATGCCAGCCCCCAAGGCCTGATGACGATGATGATGCAAAATAGCGGTTTGAAAGTGCAAGTCTGTGCAATTTATTTGCCCGGTCTTGGGGCGGATGCCTCTGTCCTGCTAGAGGGTGTGACAGCCGCCGCACCAGATGCAATGGGTGCTGCAATCGTCGCGCCCGGCACCACAGTTATGAGCTTCTGAAATGCCAAAACCCCCGGCTGCAAATATGCGGTCGGGGGCAGGGCGGGTTCGGCTGAAGGGGTTTTGGGGTTATCCCGCGTCGCGCTGCGCCTTGAGCACTGCAATTGCTTCAGCGATATCAAGTTTGCCATCGTAAAGCGCACGGCCTGAAATCGCGCCATCCAATTGCGCGCCACAATCGCGCAGGGCGATAAGGTCTTGCAGATGCGATACGCCGCCAGAGGCGATGACAGGGATTTTTACCGCGCGTGCCAGATCGGCTGTGGCCTGCACATTTGGCCCCTGCATGGCCCCGTCACGATTGATATCAGTATAAATTATTGCCGCGACGCCAGCATCTTCAAACTGGCGGGCTAGGTCTGTCACATCGACATCCGTTTCCTCGGCCCAGCCTTTGGTGGCCACGCGCCCATTGCGTGCATCAATCCCCACGGCCACTTGCCCCGGAAACGCTGCGGCAGCCTTGCGCACCAGATCGGGGTCTTCCACCGCCACCGTGCCCAGAATGACCCGCGAAAGGCCGCGTTTCAACCAGCCTTCTATCGTGGCCATATCGCGGATACCGCCACCCAACTGGCAGGGAATATCCACGGCATCCAATATCCCCTCTACCGCAGCCGCATTGACAGGCGTTCCCGCGAAAGCGCCGTTCAAATCTACCAGATGCAACCATTCGGCCCCTTGCGCGGCAAAGGCGCGGGCTTGTGCGGCGGGGTTGTCATTGAAAACGGTTGCCTGTGTCATTTCGCCCTTCAGCAGGCGTACACACTGGCCATCTTTCAGGTCAATCGCAGGATAAAGGATCATGGCAGCTTTCCATCTGAGGGTATGGTGTGCTGCCTCTTACGCGCTCTGTTCGCGCAGGAAAACCGCCAATCATGGCTTTGCGCGAAAAGAGTGGTGGCAAATCAGGCTTTGCCACCTGCGATA
The DNA here is from genome assembly GCA_022565265.1 of Roseinatronobacter sp. GTDB lineage: Bacteria > Pseudomonadota > Alphaproteobacteria > Rhodobacterales > Rhodobacteraceae > Roseinatronobacter. The sequence continues at coordinate 8,610 of JAIUNA010000057.1, forward strand.
ACGCGCAGTACGGGGCGCTGGATTTCTGCACGCGCTTGGGTGTTGACCTCTACAGGCTTTGCCAGTGTAAAGCGGCGCGGGCTGCGCCCCAGATCGCCCCGACGCTCCAGCACGCCCATGACGCGGGTAATGCGCCCGGCATCATCTGTCAGGGGCAAAAGTGCCAGAGTTGCTGTCATCTCAGGCAGGCCAAAGCCGGTTTCGCCTTGCAAAGACAAGGTGACACGCGCCCCCAGAATTACTTGCTCCAGCGCCTCGTTCAATTCCTGCCGGGCAGTGCCTTTGAACAGTGCGGTCAGGGGCATGCCGCGCATATCCATTCCCAACACATCTTCAATCCGCTGCCCGCAAATGCGGAACCGCGCAACGCGGGGGCTGACGATTTCGGCAAGGAAAACATCTGGCAGCGCATGGGCCAGAAGTTTTGCATCAATCTGGCTGCGGCGCGGCGGCAGAGCATCGGTTTTCAGGCTGGCCCAATGGGCTGTCACATCGGCAACCACTGTGCCGGTGGAGAGGACGGCATGCGCAACGGAATTTGGTTTTGTCATATTCTCGGTCATCGTCTGGCTTCCCGTGTCATCTAACGCGTTTGCGGTTCATATGGTTTCTGGCAGCGGCGCTGGTGTTGTGGTGTAACACTTAATCAAGCTGCCTTAATAAGGTCTTAATACCCGCATTTTTGCTCGATTTCTGCCACAATCTATGAATTTGGTTAAAGTGGGGCCATTCTGCCCTGATCTGCGCAGGAAAACCAGTAATGAATTCGATGACAGGCTTCGCCAGCCGAACGGCAAATTGTGTTCTCAACGAGACCCGGATCGAGTGGGAATGGGACTTGCGCGCCGTCAATGGGCGGGGGTTGGAAATCCGCATGAGGATTCCAGAAGGCTATGGTTTTATTGAGAAAAAATTGAAAGATAAGGTGGCTGCGCGGGTTGCGCGCGGCTCTGTTACTCTGGGGTTGCGGCTGCGTGTTATACAGGCGGGCGGGGCCGCGCTGGTGGATCGGGCGGCGCTTGAAACCTTGCTTGGCGCGCTGCGCGGGATTGAGCAAACAGCGCGGGCCGGGGGTGTGGTTTTGCAGGCTCCAACCGCTTTGGATGTGCTTGGCTGGCGGGGGATTCAGGCCTCTGGCCATGATCTTGCCACATTTGAAACAGAATCACTGGGCGAAATTGTGGCAGAGGATTTTGATCTGCTGCTGGCCGATTTCTGCGCCATGCGCGCGCAGGAGGGCGAGGCGCTTGGCCTTATTCTGGCAAGCCATGTGGCCGAGATGGAGCGCCTTGTGCGCGCGGCGCGTGCCTTGCAGGCCAGCCGGGCCGATGCCCTGCGCGCCCATTTCCAGAAAACTCTGGCGCAGGTGCTGGATGCAACCCGCACAGACCCGGCCCGCATGGAGCAGGAATTGGCGCTTCTGGCCGTGAAAGCCGATATCGCTGAAGAGCTGGATCGGCTGGAGGCCCATTGCGCCGCTGCCCATGCGCTGTTGCGCATACAGGCCCCAATCGGGCGCAAGCTGGATTTCCTGACACAAGAATTCAACCGCGAGGCCAATACCCTATGTTCCAAGGCGCAGCATCTGGAAATGACGCGCATCGGGCTTGACCTCAAGGCCGTGATCGACCAGATGCGCGAGCAGGTTCAGAATGTGGAGTGATCTGATGGCGCGGCGCGGTTTGCTGATTATCCTGTCATCCCCCTCTGGTGCGGGCAAATCCACTTTGGCGCGCCGCCTGATGGCATGGGATGAGACGATCCGTTTTTCGGTATCGGCCACCACCCGCGCGCCGCGTGCGGGCGAAGGGGATGGGCGGGAATATTATTTCCGCGCGCGCGCAGAGTTCGAGGGCATGATCGCGGATGGCGAGATGCTGGAACATGCCGAGGTGTTTGGCAATTTTTATGGCTCCCCCAAGGCCCCGGTCGAAGCCGCCTTGCGCGATGGGCGGGATATGCTGTTTGATATTGATTGGCAGGGCGGCCAGCAGGTGCGCAATTCCAGCCTTGGCAAGGATGTGGTGTCTATTTTCGTGCTGCCGCCTTCTATCGCAGAGCTGGAAACCCGTTTGCGCATGCGCGCTCAGGACAGTGACGCCGTGATTGCCGGGCGGATGCGCAAATCGCGCGATGAAAGCAGCCATTGGGCAGAATATGACTATGTGCTGGTCAATGACGATCTGGAACGCACAGAGGCCGCTTTGCGCGGGATCATCGAGGCCGAGCGTTTGCGCCGCGAGCGTCAGACCGGGCTGAACGGGTTTGTGCGCGCCTTGAATACCGAATTTGAACGCCGGGCAGGGGCGTGATGCACCCTGCCGGGCCATATGAGGGCGGCGCATGACCGACCCTATTGCCCTGCACAAGAAAGCCCTGCGCGCGCAGATGGCAGAGCGCCGCGCCGCTGCGTTTGCAGCGCCTGATCTGGGCCAGCAGGTGCAGGCCGCTTGCGCCCATATCGGCCGCGTGCTGGCTGACAGTTTTGGTGCAGCCGCGCAAGCTGTGGTTCTTGCCGCCTATATGCCCATGCGCAGCGAGTTAGACCCACTGCCCGCCATGCAGGCCCATACTGGCCCTGTCTGTGTGCCTGTCATTACAGGGCCGGGGCAGGCTTTGGAATTTCACCGTTGGCATGAAGGGGCCGAGATGATGGATGGCCCGTTCAGCGCGCGCATACCCCGCGCGCATGACCCGCTTGTGCCGCAAGCGCTGATTGTGCCGTTGCTGGCCTTTGACAGGCGTGGCTACCGTTTGGGCTATGGCGGGGGGTTTTATGACCGCACGCTTCAGAGCTTGCGCGCGCAGGGGCGGGTTCTGGCGATGGGCTTTGCCTTTGATGTGCAAGAGGCGCCGCAGGTTCCTACCGATGGCAATGATCAAAGGTTGGATGTGATTGTCACACCTTCGGGGCTGATCTGGCCGCAATAGAGCGTGTTGCGTTCCTTCGCAGTCACGCGACCCGCTCTAACCTGAAGTGGTCGCATGTCTTGTTGCGCAAAACTGGTTCCCACTTTTGCGCGACATGCTCCAGCGCTTTATTCTGCCCCGACAGCGCGCTTGAAATGCTGCTCTTCATCGCCCGATGGATCGGGAATTTCAAGGATTGGCAGGGGAAATTCTTCTTCGGGCAACCCCTCGCGCGACAGAAGCACCGCCACCGGGCGGGCAGCCGGAATATGCGAGCACACAATCATTACCGCCACCATGAAGGGCACGGCCAGAAACATGCCCGGTATCCCCCAGACAGCGCCCCAGAAGGCCAGTGAAATGATGATCCCGAAAGACGAAAGGCGCAGGGTTTTGCCCATCAAAAGCGGATCAATCACATTGCCCAGCAAGAATTGCGTCATCCCCGCCAGCACGAAGATCAAGACGGCGGTTTGGGGTTCTGGTACCTGAATATAGGCCACCAGCGTTACAATCAGCGTGGCGATGATAGACCCGACAGAGGGGATGAAATTCATCACGAATGTCAAAAGCCCCATGGCGATGGCAAATTGCAGGTTGAACACGCTCATCAGCAGGAAAATGGCAAAGCCTGTGACCGTGGAAATCAGCCCTTTGACCAGAAGATAGCGGTTCACCCGCCGGATGATAGAGCCGATAATGGCACTGACGCGCTGCGCCTGCGCCTTGTCGGCCATCAGGTTTTCCAGCTTTGTGCCAAACCAGACACGCTCTGCGAACAAAAAACCCACGAAAAGGATGATCAGCACAACCTGACTGAGGATCGTGCCCGCTTGGCCTGCGGCAGAGCGCAGATAGCCCGAAATTTCGATGCTGCGCACGGTTTGCAGCACTGATTGCTCTACATCCTCGCCCATCCATGCGAACATCTGCGCAATCGCGCGCTGCGCGTCATCCGTATAGGAGAGGGTTGTACTCAGCACGGTATTGAGCTGGGAAATGACCAGCCCCGCAATGATCAACAGGCTGGAGGCAATCAGAAATACCGCTGCAATGGAGGCCAGCCAATTGGCAATCCGAAACTGTCCGATCCGCAGGCTTGAAATTGAATTGATCGCATCCGAGGTGAGCGAGAACAGGATGATCGCAATCGCAAGTGCAATCAGGATGAATTTTGCCTGAACCAGCAGGAACAGCACCACGGCAAAGGCTATAATCCCCATCAGCCATGTCTGCAGGCGGAACTTCTCCGTGAATGTCAGACGCGCAACGGCGCTGAGTGCGGCGGTCTTGCTCTCGTCAGCCATGGTGGCGTTGTTCCGATGCTTGGGCTTTCCTGTCGCTACTATGTGATGCAACCGCGCCTCAGACAAGGGTTTGCGCAGCCTTTTGATGGACGTTTACCTGAATAAACGAATAATCGTCTGTCTGCGCAGCTTTACTGCGCAGCCCGCAAAATATAGGCGGCGATTGCATCCAGTTCGGATTTGTCCAAGTGTTGCAAGCTGCGCACCACGGCTGCCATGGAACCGCCCACCACATCGAAATCAGGTGTAAGGCCTGTTTCAAGATAGGCGCTGATATCAAAGGCTGTCCAGTCAAACCCCGGCCCTGCAATGGCGGGAATGCGCCCTGTGCCGGATGGGTTGGGCGCCCCCAAGAGCCAGCGATCGTGATCCAGCGCGCCCAGAGCGTTGCGCGGTGAATGGCATTCTGCACAATGCGCCAGCCCTTCGGCCAGATAGCGGCCGCGTGTTTCTTCCTCTGTCAGATCCCCGGCCACAACCCATTCTTCGCGCAGATACAGCGCTTTCCACAGCCCCACCGCGCGGCGCAGGGTGAAGGGAAACGCCAGATCATGGGGTTGCGAGGGGGTCGCATCGGCAGGAAGGGTTTGCATATAGGCAAACAGATCGGCGATATCCTGCGTTTCTGCCCGGATATAGCTGGTATAGGGGAAGGCCGGGTAATAATGCGCCCCATCGGGTGAGATGCCGCGCATCACGGCATTGATAAATTGCGCCTGTGTCCAGCCGCCAATGCCATGAACCGGGTCTGTGCTGATATTGGGGGCAAGGAAGGTTCCGAAATCCGAGGCAAATTCGCGCCCGCCCGACAAGACCAGCGGATCGGAATCGCGTGCAGGCCCGATATGGCAAGAGCCGCAGCCCGCCGCCAGATAGATGGCCGCGCCACGGCTTGCATCACCTTGCAACGCATCAAGCTCTGCGCTGTCCAAGGGGCGTGGTGCAGACGCAACCCATAGCCCCGCTGCCAGCATTGTGGCCAATGCCGCTGCCGCTGTCATAATCTTGCGCATTTGAAAATCCCTGTCTGCGCCAGCGCGCCAAAATATCCGCGCGCTGGCGCGTTGGTCTTAGCTTGCTTCGTCGCGATAGGACTCATGGCAGGCCTGACAGGATTGCCCCACGGGGCCAAAGCCCGCGCGCATCGCATCCAGCCCGCCGCCTGCAACTTGTTGCAACCCTTCGGCGGCACCTTGCAATGCGCCAAATTTCGCAACGAAATCATCCAGATTTTCCCAGATCGCCGGATTTGCCCGTGTGCCAGTCACAGAGGCCGAATCTGTGCCTTCTGGCCAGAGGCGGCTTTGGTCATGGCGCGTCAGGTGAAACAGATTGTCAGCCGCAATTTGTGCCAGATCGGCGTCATAATCAATTCTGCCCTGCGCCATGCCACCAAGAACGCCAAAATTATGGACATACAGCTTGAATTGCCCCTGACGTTGTTCAATCGCGGGGTTCTCATCCGCGAATGCAGGTAGCGCCAGTGCTGCGCCAAGCGCCAATGCTCCAAGAAAACCGTGAAATTTCATATTCTATGCTCCCTGTGATGTGTGATCTGTAGCCTAAAGAAGAATTGCTGCAGCGCAACACACGGACGCGTGACCAGATGCCATATTTCAGGTGAAGCGCACCTTGCCGATATATGGCAGGTTGCGATTGCGCTGGGCATAGTCGATTCCATATCCCACCACAAATTCGTCGGGAATTTCAAACCCTGTCCAACTTGCCTTGATATCCACCTCGCGCCGCGAGGGTTTGTCCAGCAGCGCACAGACTTCCAGCCGCGCGGGGTTGCGCGCCAGAAGCAATTGCAAGACATGGTTGAGGGTAAAGCCGGTATCGACAATATCTTCCACCACCAGCACATCGCGCCCTTCAATCTTGCCGGACAAATCCTTCAAAATCCGCACTTCGCGCGAGGATTGCGTGGAATTGCCATAGCTGGAGGCCTCCAGGAAATCGA
>JAIUNA010000058.1 GCA_022565265.1 Roseinatronobacter sp.
GGGCCAAGATGAATGACTGGCCTTGCGAGTGAAGGATAGAAGAATGGAAGAGTTTAGCTTCATGACGATTCTGGCCGTGTTCGAGGAAATCTTCGGGCGTGGATTGTTCTGGACAATGGTTGCTGTGGCGGGCGCGATTACGCTGGCGTATCTGTTTGTGTTGTTCCGTGACCGCTCGATGTCGATGCGCAAGTTTTTATTGGCGCAGTTGTCCATGCCGATAGGCGGGATTGCGGCGGTGTGGTTTGTAATGCTGATCACCAATTCTGGCATGCGCGATATTGGTGGCCCGATTGACTGGTTGGTCTTGCTGGGCGTTTTCATGGCCGGGGCCATTGGCTTTGCGATCCTTGTCTATGTGGGCCAGTCGCTGATGCGCGGTAAATCCGCCGACATCTGACCCCTGTGTGACAGATCACCGCCCGCCGCTCCTGTGATGCTGAATGGCGGTGATTTTGCCCGCGCCCCTCCCTCCCGGAGGCGCGGGCTTTTTTTTGGCTTGGCGCGGCAGGGTGGAGGCGCTAGGGTCGCGCGCATGAGTTGCTTGACCTGCACCCTTTGCTGCTGCATTTGCCGCTAAGTTTCTTGGCGGTTGGTCTTGTGACAGTTTCTCATGTCTGACAGCACCTTCCGCCGGGCCTTGGCCTGAGAGGATGGCATGACCGAAATCAGATTGTACAATTCGCGCCTGCGGAAGAAAGAAATCTTTGCGCCGATTGAGCCTGAAAATGTGCGGATGTATGTCTGTGGCCCGACAGTTTATGACCGCGCGCATCTGGGCAATGCGCGCCCAGTTGTGGTGTTTGATGTGCTGTATCGGTTGCTGCGCCATGTGTATGGTGCCGAGCATGTCACCTATGTGCGCAATTTCACCGATGTGGATGACAAGATCAATGCGCGTGCGCGTTCCATGCAGGGGGCGGGCGATACCCGGCCGTTGAATGCGATTATTCGCGCGCTGACTGATGCGACGATTGACTGGTATCATGGCGATATGGACGCGCTTGGGGCGTTGCGCCCCAGCCATGAGCCGCGCGCGACCGAGTTTATCGTGCAAATGGTGGCGATGATCGAAGGATTGATTGCGCGCGGCCATGCCTATGCGGCTGAGGGCCATGTTTTGTTTGATGTGCGCAGCTACCCCGAATATGGCGCGCTGTCGGGCCGTGCGATTGATGATATGATTGCGGGCGCGCGCGTGGAGGTGGCCCCCTACAAGCGCGACCCGATGGATTTTGTGCTCTGGAAGCCATCAAGCGCGGATGAGCCGGGCTGGGATAGCCCCTGGGGCTGGGGGCGGCCGGGCTGGCATATTGAATGTTCGGCCATGAGCCATGATTTGCTTGGCCCGTCTTTTGATATTCATGGCGGCGGGATTGATCTGCAATTTCCCCATCATGAAAATGAGATCGCGCAGAGTTGCTGTGCCCATCCGGGGGCGGGTTTTGCCAATTTCTGGCTGCATAATGAGAGGGTGCAGGTGGATGGCAAGAAGATGTCCAAGAGCCTGGGCAATTTCTTTACGGTGCGGGATTTGCTGGATCAGGGTTGGCCGGGCGAGGTGATCCGCTTTGTGATGCTGTCGACGCATTACCGCAAGCCGATGGATTGGACAGAAGAGAAGGCGCGGGTTGCAGAAAAGCATCTTGGTTCTTTCTGGTCGCTCATCAGAGATACGAAGCCCGGCCAGGTTGACGCAGCGGTTATTGCCGCTCTTGCGGACGATTTGAATACGCATCAGGCAATCGCTGAATTGCATCGCCTTTACTCTGAAGGTGCCGCCGCATGCCTTGCAGCCACCCTGAATTTCCTCGGTTTGCAGGGGGGAGATCGGGCACATAGGGCCGATGCAGATGGTGCGATCCGTGACTTGCTGGCACAGTATTCTGATGGTCTGGCAAAGGCGCGGGAACTTGCGATAAAAAACAAAGACTTCACTGAGGTTGATCGATTGAAGCGCATGTTGTTGGACGCTGGTGCGGAAGTCCGGATGACCAAGGAGGGTGTTGAGGTGCTTGCGACACAGGACTTCGACCCCGCCAAGCTGGAGGCTCTGAAATGACCCGCGAGCGCCTCACCCTCTATGACACCACCCTGCGCGATGGCCAGCAGACGCAGGGTGTGCAATTCTCGACTGCTGAGAAGCACCAGATTGCGGCCATGCTGGATCAGCTGGGGGTGGATTACATTGAGGGCGGCTGGCCCGGTGCAAACCCCACGGATAGCGAGTTTTTTGCAGCCAAGCCCCAGACAAGGGCCATGCTTACCGCCTTTGGCATGACCAAGCGCACGGGCCGCTCTGCCGAGAATGACGATGTGCTGGCGGCGGTGCTGAATGCAGGCACGCAGGCTGTGTGCCTTGTGGGCAAGACGCATGATTTCCATGTCACAACCGCGCTTGGGATAACGCTGGACGAAAATCTTGAAAATATCCGCGCTTCGATCGCGCATTGTGTGGCCAAGGGGCGCGAGGCGCATTTTGACGCCGAGCATTTCTTTGATGGCTACAAGGCCAATCCTGACTATGCGCTACAGGCGCTGCATGCAGCCCATGAGGCGGGGGCGCGCTGGGTGGTGCTCTGCGATACCAATGGCGGCACGCTGCCAAGCGAGATTGGCGCCATTACGCGGGCGGTGATCGACAGCGGCATTCCCGGTGCCCATCTGGGCATTCATTGCCATGATGATACGGGCCAAGCCGTGGCCTGTTCGCTGGCCGCCGTAGAGGCAGGCGCGCGCCAGATTCAAGGTACATTGAACGGGTTGGGAGAGCGCTGTGGCAATGCCTCTCTCACCACGCTGATTCCCACCTTGCTGCTCAAGCCTGCTTATGCCGAACGCTTTGAAACGGGCGTAAGCCCGGAGGCGCTGCAAGGGTTGCTGCGCATCTCGCGCAAGCTGGATGATATTCTCAACCGCGTGCCGCTGCGTTCCATGCCCTATGTCGGGGCCTCTGCCTTTGCCCATAAGGCCGGGCTGCATGCCAGCGCGATCCAGAAAGACCCAAGCACCTATGAGCATATTGACCCCGCAGCCGTGGGCAATGCGCGGATTGTGCCCATGTCCAACCAAGCCGGGCAATCCAATCTGCGGATGCGGTTGGAAGATATGGGGATTGCGGTTGAAAAGGGCGATGCGCGGTTGGGTGCAATTCTGGACGAAATCAAGACGCGCGAAGATGTGGGCTATGCCTATGACAGCGCGCAGGCCAGTTTTGAGTTGCTGGCGCGGCGGGCGCTGGGGCAAGTGCCAGAGTTTTTTGAGGTGAAGCGCTACCGCGTGACAGTTGAGCGGCGCAAGAACAAGTATAATCAGATGATATCGCTGTCTGAGGCGGTGGTCGTCGTCAAGATCGGGGATGAGAAGAAGCTCTCTGTCTCTGAATCCGTGGATGCCGAAGGGCATGACCGTGGCCCTGTCAATGCGCTGTCCAAAGCGCTGGCCAAAGACCTTGGCCCCTATCAGGGCGCGATTGATGATATGAAGCTGGTGGATTTCAAAGTGCGGATCACCCAAGGGGGCACAGAGGCAGTGACCCGCGTTATCATCGATTCTGAAGATGGGCAGGGGCGGCGCTGGTCAACCGTTGGGGTCTCGCCCAATATTGTGGATGCAAGCTTTGAGGCGCTGCTGGATGCTGTGACATGGAAACTTTTGCGCGATGGGGCGGCAGAATGGACGAAGTAACACCTGATGAGGCTTTTCTGACCGTCTATAGCGATCTGGCGCGCGAAGGGCCGGGCATGCCGGCGGATGTGGCTTGGGCGCTTTATGTGGCGGGCACGCCAACGGCAGGGCGGATCATGGATGCTGGCTGCGGCTCTGGCGCGGATACGGTGACTTTGGCCAAGGAACGCCCCGCCGCGCAGATAGAGGCGGTCGAACAGATTGGCCAATATGTTGCCGCCGCGCAAAAGCGCTGCGCGCCGTTTGGGGCGCGGGTGCAGGTGCGCCAAGGTGATATGGCGCAGATTACAGGCCCGTACGATCTCCTCTGGGGCGCGGGGGCGTTGTATTTTCGGGGGGTTACAGAGGGGTTGCGGCAGGGGCGTGATGCGCTGGCACCGGGGGGCGCAGTGGCCTTTTCCGAAGCCTGCCTTTTGCCAAACCCGTCGGCCAATGCGCTGGCCTTCTGGTCGCAATATCCGCAAGTCACGAATGCCGAAGGTATCCGCGCGCGCGTGGCGGCGGCGGGTTATCGCAGCTTGGGCGAGCGTATGGTTATCGGCGCGCCATGGGAGGCCTATTACACCTCCATGTCTGCGCGCATCGCCGCACTGCGCCCCACAGCGCATGGCAGCCTGCGCGATGCGCTGGACGAGGCCGAGGCCGAAATCACACGCTGGAAGGCCGCGCCTTCGGAAATCGCCTATTTGCTGATGGTCGTCGCGCCGGAATGACAGCTTTGGCTGAGATGGTGCGCGCAGGCGATCCTGATCGCTACGCCGCAACGCTTGCTGCGCCAGAGGCGGCACGGCACAAGCTTTGGCCACTTTATGCCTTCAATCTGGAAATCGCGCGCGCGCCTTGGGCCACGCGCGAGCCGATGATTGCGGAAATGCGGCTGCAATTCTGGGCCGATGTTCTGGACGATATCGCCGCAGGCAAACCCGCAAGCGCCCATGAAGTTGCTGCCCCCCTGTCCGAGATATGGCAGGCGGCAGGGCTGCCGGTGGCTTTGGGCCATGAGATGATCGCCGCGCGGCGCTGGGATATCTATCGCACCCCCTTTGCCGATGCGGACGCGCTGGAGGCCCATCTGGCTGCCAGCAGCGGGGCGCTGATGTGGTTGGCCGCCCAAGTGCTGGGCGCAGGGGCAGGGGCCGAGGCTGCGGTGCGGGACATGGGTTTTGCAGCGGGGCTTGCGAATTGGTTTTTGGCTGTGCCGGAACTGCATGCGCGCGGTTGCCCCGCGCTGCCTGATCGTCGCGATGTCGCTATTCGGGCGCTGGCGGAACAGGGGCTTGCGCGGCTGGCGCGGGCGCGTGGTGCCCGCGGGCAGGTGCCGCGCGCGGCTATGCCTGCGCTTTTGGTTGGCTGGCAGGCGGGGGGCATTCTTGCGCGTGCCGCGAAAGCACCTGCGCTTGTGTATGAGGGCGGGTTGCGTGCGGCCGAATTTCAGCGGCGTGGCGGGTTGATGCTGCGCGCGGTTTCCGGGCGCTGGTAGTCGCGCGCGCATCTTCACGCAGTTGCGACAAAAACCACCTTTCGGCACTCCGAAATGGCCGCCCATCTGCCTTGCCATTATGCGCCCCTGCAAGTAGGGTGCGCGCAAATTTGCCCTCATATGGGGGCTGTAAACACCCCCTCAGCGGGGCCATAACTGACAGGAGCTTTCATGTTCGTCACCCCTGCTTATGCGCAAGATGCCGGTGCTGGCGGTGGTCTGATTTCGATCATCCCTTTTATCCTGATCTTCGTGATCATGTATTTCCTGCTGATCCGTCCACAGCAGAAGAAAATGAAAGAACATCAGGCCATGGTTTCGGCGCTGCGCCGGGGTGATCAGGTTGTGACCCAAGGGGGCATTATCGGCAAGGTCGTGAAGGTCAAGGAAGATGGCGAAGCCGAGGTCGAGATTGCAGAAGGCGTGAAAGTGCGTGTTCTGAAATCCACCATCGCCACTGTTATGTCCAAAACCGAGCCTGCCGCGAAAGAGTGAGCGCGGCACTCATGCCGCGCCCTTGTCGCCCTGCCTGATGCCAAACCGGGAGCCTGCCCCTGATGCTGCAAATACCGATGTGGAAGCGCATTCTGATCTGGGGAACCTGCGCGCTCGCACTCCTCTTTGCGATGCCGAACCTGTTTTACGAGCGCGCCGAGCGTCACAATGACGCCGTGGCGCAAATCGAGGCAGGGCAAAGCACCGCGGCGCTGGAGGCTGATCGCGCGGCCTGGCCGTCATTTTTGCCGTCGTTTCTGGTCAATCTGGGGCTGGATCTGCGCGGTGGGGCACATTTGCTGGCCGAGGTGCGGGTGGCTGATGTCTATGCAGACCGCATAGACGGGATGTGGCCTGCCGTGCGCGACCGTCTGGCGCGCGAACGCGCGCTTGTGGGTGCTGTGCGGCGCATGCCTTCGGATGATCCGGGCGAATTGCGGGTTCGGATTGCCAATTCAGATGCGATTTCAGAGGCGGCGGGCTTTGTGCGTGATCTGGCTCAGCCCACGCAATCCATGACAGGTTTCGGGCAAGCGCGCGATCTGGAAGTGCGTGTCGAAGGCGAGGAGATCGTTGTCACCCTGTCCGAGGCCGAGCGTCTGGCCACAGATGAACGCACGATGCGCCTGTCTTTGGAAATCATCCGCCGCCGTGTGGATGAGGCAGGCACACGCGAACCCACGATCCAGCGCCAAGGCGCTGACCGTATCCTTATTCAGGTGCCCGGTATCGGCTCTGCGGAAGAGTTGAAGGCCCTGATCGGCACGACTGCGCGGCTTACTTTTCACCCGGTTGTGAATGTCACCTCCAACCCGGAGGAAGTGCCGGGGCCGCGTCAGGTGATTTATCCATCCATGGATGAACCGGGCCTGTTTTATGTGCTGGATCAAACTCCGGTCGTGACAGGCGAGCAATTGGTCGATGCCCAGCCGAGCATGGATCAGAACAACCGCCCCGCCGTGAGTTTCCGCTTCAACCCCGCAGGTGGCCGGGCATTCGGACTGTATACCGCCGAGAATATCGGCAATCCTTTCGCCATTGTTCTGGATGGTGAGGTTGTCTCTGCCCCTGTCATCCAAAGCCATATCCCCGGCGGGTCGGGCATCATCACCGGGCGGTTTACAGTAGAAGATACCAGCCGCCTTGCGGTGCTGCTGCGCGCAGGCGCGCTGCCCGCCGAGATGGATTTTCTGGAAGAGCGCACGGGTGGGCCGGAACTGGTGCAAGACAGTATCGATGCGGGCAAGGTGGCCGCCATCGTGGCGATGGTTGCCGTCTTGGGCTTCATGGTCGCGACCTATGGCATTTTTGGCATTATCGCAAATATCGCGCTGATCCTGAATGTGGCTATGATCTTTGCGCTTTTGTCACTGATCGGGGCCACGCTGACATTGCCGGGTATTGCCGGGATCGTGCTGACCATCGGCATGGCGGTGGATGCCACTGTTCTGATCTTCGAGCGGATACGCGAAGAGATGCGCAGCGCCAAAGGGCCAGCACGGGCGATAGAACTGGGTTATGAAAAAGCCCTTTCCGCCATTCTGGATGCCAATATCACCACCTTCATCACGGCGCTGATCCTCTTTGCAATGGGCTCTGGCCCGGTGCGGGGTTTTGCTGTCACGCTGGGGCTGGGGATCATTACCTCCGTCTTTACCGCACTGTTGGTCACGCGGTTGATGATGGTCATGTATTTCGCGCGTCGTCGCCCGAAAACTCTTGCGATCTGAGGTGGTTGCTGATGCGTCTTAAAATGGTTCCTGACGTTACCACGCTGGATTTCTTTCGCCATACGCGTCTGACTTTCGGCGCCTCTGCCGTGGCTATGGTGCTGTCGATCGTGGCGTTTTTCATGATGGGGCTGAATTTCGGGATTGATTTCCGGGGCGGCACATCCATCCGCACCGAGGCTCAGGCGCCAGTCGATATCGGGGCATACCGCGCCGCCATCATGCCGCTTGGCTTTGGCGATGTGGCAATTACAGAGGTGTTTGACCCAAGTTTCGGCCCAGACCGGAATGTGGCCATGGTGCGCATTCAGGCGCAAGAGGGGGTGGAGGCGATAACCCCAGAGCAGATAAACTTGATGCGGGAGGCGCTTGTAGCGTTTGATTCTACACTGGTTTTTGCGGCTGTGGAATCTGTGGGGCCAAAGGTATCGGGCGAATTGATCCGCTCTGCCATCATCTCGGTTGTGCTCGCGCTTGCGGCGGTGTTGTTCTACATCTGGCTGCGCTTTGAATGGCAATTTTCGGTTGGTGCCGTTGCTGCGCTTGTGCATGATGTTGTGCTGACAATCGGTATTTTCAGCGTGCTGCAAATCCGTTTTGATCTGGCGATCATTGCAGCGCTTCTGACGATTGTGGGCTATTCGTTGAATGATACTGTCGTGGTGTTTGACAGGGTGCGCGAAAACCTGATCAAGTTCAAGAAGCGCCCCCTCGTTGAAGTGCTCAATCTGTCGATCAATGATACGCTGTCACGCACGGTGATGACATCGGTTACAACGCTGCTGGCGCTTCTGGCGCTGTTCGTGCTGGGCGGAGATGTGATCCGGGGCTTTGTGTTTGCGATGATCTGGGGCGTGATTGTTGGGACATATTCGTCGGTTTTCGTGGCCTCTGCAGTGCTCTTGCGTTTTGGGGTGAAGCGTGACTGGTCGAAGAATTCCGGCGATACCGCAGGAACCCAGTTCGGTGTGAAGGAAGGCTGAGATGCGCCTGAGCGAGATAGATTTCGGCGCAGCCCAACCTGTTGAAGGGTATGGCGCAGATTTCTTCCGTGTGGGCGGTGTGGCGCATCCTGCCCCGGTGTTGATCGTGCCGGGTGAGGTGCGCGCTTGGGCGGGTTATGACGATGTCGCGCCGCTGCTGGAACTGGCTGGGCAGGTGGATGTGCTGTTTATCGGCACAGGCGGCAATATCGCCCATATTCCCGCTGCATTGCGTAACCGGCTGGAAGCGGCCGGGCTGGGCGTAGAGAGCATGGACAGCCCTGCCGCCTGTCGTACCTATAACGTGCTTTTGTCAGAGGCGCGGCGGGTGGCCCTGGCCGTTCTGCCCGTGGGCTGAGGGGCAGGGTGCGGGTGATCGGCAGCATAAGACGGGCAGGGCAGAAATGCTGAAGGTGCATGATCTGGCTTGCGCGCGTGGGGGATTGCCCTTGCTGGAGGGCGTGAGTTTTGCACTTGCCCCCGGCCAAGCGCTGGTGCTGCGTGGCCCCAATGGCTGCGGCAAGACCACGCTTTTGCGCTGCGTGGCCGGATTGCAACCGGCGCTTGCGGGTGAAATTTCTGTGGCACCCGATGCCATTGCCTATGCAGCCCATGCCGATGGACTTAAATCCACACTGACAGTGGCAGAGAATCTGGAATTCTGGGCGGCGATTTACGGTACAGCCGGAATCGCGCAGGCACTGGAACAGATGAATCTGCGCGCCTTGCGCGCGCGTGCGGCGCAACACCTCTCTGCCGGGCAGAAACGGCGGTTGGGGTTGGCGCGGCTGATGGTCACAGGGCGGCCCATATGGGTGCTGGATGAACCCACTGTCTCGTTGGATCATGCATCTGTCGCGCTGTTTGGCGATGTGGTGCGCGGGCATCTGGCAGGCGGTGGCATGGCCCTCATGGCCACCCATATTGATCTGGGCTTGCCAGAGGCGGAAATACTTGATCTCGCGCCTTTCAAGGCTCGGCTGCCCGAACCCGGAAGCGGCACATTCGACGAGGCCTTTTTATGATTGCGCTTCTGATACGCGATCTGCGCCTTGCCTTGCGGGCCGGCGGGGGCTTTGGGTTGGGGCTGGCCTTTTTTCTGATCCTTGCAGTGCTTGTGCCTTGGGTGTGGGGCCAGAGCCGGGAACGCTGGCGCTGATTGCGCCGGGCATTTTGTGGGTTGGCGCGCTTTTGGCCTGTCTGCTGTCGCTGGATCGCATTTTTGCGCTGGATTATGAGGATGGCTCGCTTGATCTGTTGGCCACGGCGCCTGTGCCGCTGGAAGCGGTGGTAACTATCAAGGCGTTGGCGCATTGGCTGACAACCGGGCTGCCGCTGGTGCTGATCTCTCCGGTGATGGGGCTTTTGCTGTTCTTGCCGGGAGAGGCGTATCTCTGGCTGATCCTGTCGCTGCTGCTGGGCACGCCCGCGCTTTCGGTGATCGGCACATTCGGCGCGGCGCTGACAGTTGGGCTAAAGCGCGGGGGGCTGCTGTTGTCGCTGTTGGTGTTGCCGCTTTATATTCCCACACTGGTTTTCGGGGCAGAAGTGGTGGCGCGTGGCGCGCAGGGGCTAAGCACGGCAACCCCGCTTGCGCTTCTGGCCGGGATCACGCTGGGGGCTGTGGCATTATTGCCCTTTGCATCTGCCCTTGTGCTGCGGATAAACCTTCGGTGAGCTGCGGCTGCGCGGCCTTGAGACTGTTGCAAGCGAGAGATAGGTGATCCCCATGGCGTCTTTTTGGGAATATGCGAACCCGCTGAAATTTATGCGGACAACAGATTGGCTGCTGCCCATTGTGGCGGTGGCGGCGGCTGTTGTGACAAGCACTGGGTTGATCTGGGGTTTTTTCTATACCCCCGATGATTTCCGCCAGGGCGCGACCGTGAAAATCGTGTTCCTGCATGTGCCTGCCGCGATGATGGCGATCAATGCTTGGGTGATGATGCTTGTGGCCTCTCTGGTCTGGCTGATCCGGCGTCACCATGTCAGCGCGCTGGCGGCCAAGGCGGCCGCCCCTGTGGGGTTGGTGATGACATTGATCGGGCTGATAACAGGCTCTGTCTGGGGCCAGCCCATGTGGGGCACATGGTGGGCGTGGGATCCACGGCTGACATCCTTTCTGATCCTGTTTTTGTTTTATCTGGGTTATATCGCGCTTTGGGCCGCGATTGATGACCCCGATACCGGGGCCGATCTGACAGCCGTTCTGTGCATTGTTGGATCTGTCTTTGCCGTGTTGTCACGCTATGCGGCGATTTTCTGGAATCAGGGCTTGCATCAGGGCGCGTCGCTTTCAGTTGCGCCCGGTACGCGGATGGATTGGGCCTATAAGGCACCACTTTATATTTCGATGACAGGCTTTGGCCTGATCTTTCTGGCACTGGTGCTGGCTGGCACGCGCACCGAAATACGTGCGCGGCGCATGAAAGCCCTTGTGATGCGGGAGCGTATGGCATGATGCCCGACCTTGGACGCTATGCGCTGGAAGTATCGCTGGCTTATCTGGCCTCTGTCGGGCTGATTGGGGCTTTGGTGCTGTGGTATTGGCTGCGCGCGCGGGCTGTGCAGCGTCAATTGCAAGAGATTGAGACAAGACGAGGAAAAGATGGGTAAATTCCGGCCATTGATGTTTCTTCCGCCTGTGCTGTTTGCAGCATTGGCGGCGCTGTTCTGGTTTGGAAACATGCGCGATGATCGTGACGCGCTGCCCTCTGCCCGAGAAGGCCAGCAGGCCCCCGCAGTGATGCTGACACAACTGGGCGATCTGGATATGTTTGATGATGCCACCTTGCGTGATGGCGAGGTGAAGCTGGTGAATTACTGGGCGTCATGGTGCGCGCCCTGCCGCGCCGAGCATCCACTTTTGGAGGAGCTGGCGCAGGAATTGCCAGTCTATGGGATCAATTACCGCGATCAGGCCGACCGCGCGCTGGATTTTCTGGATGAGTTAGGCAATCCTTTTGCAGGCAGCGGGCAGGATGCAAGCGGGCGCATGGCGCTGGATTGGGGCCTCTATGGTGTGCCTGAAACCTATGTTGTTGCGGGGGATGGCACAATCATTCTGCGTTTCGCTGGCCCGATCACGCGCGATGTGGTCGCAAACCGTATCCGCCCTGCGATAGAACGTGCTGCCGCGCGATGACGCTGGTCTATCGGCTGGAACCTGATCTGTCAGGGGCAGAATTTGCGCAGGTCTTGCAGGTTTCGGGTTTGGCGGCCCGCCGCCCATCAGAGCTGTCGCGTCTGGAGGCAATGTTGCGCGGGGCGCAGATCATTGTCACGGCGCGCGAGGGCGCAAGGCTTGTTGGCGTGGCGCGCGCCATCACGGATTGGGCCTATTGCCTCTATTGCTCTGATCTTTGTGTGGATGAGGCCTATCAGGGGAGGGGTATTGGCACAGCGCTCTTGCAGCAAACTGCCCAAGCCGCGCCCGGTGTGAAAACTTGCATTCTGCTCTCTGCGCCGGGGGCTGTCAGCTTTTATGAATGCGCAGGGTTCAAGCGCCATGATGGCGCGTTTATCTTTGCCCAAGGGGTGTGATCATTCCCGCACGATAAAGGGCATGGTTTCACGTTCTGCCCCGATGCTGAGCACCAATTCCCAACGGCCCGGCCGCGTCATCTGGCCAGAGCCAGACCATGCGCCGCCGCTATCTATACCAGTATCCAGCGGGATGGCCTGCCCGCCGACAGGACGCAAGATCACGTCCGGGTCTTGGCCTTCTGCATGTTCGATCGTCAGATCAACACGGTAGCCGCCATCTATGGCAACGGCTGTGCGAATTTGCGGTGTAAGTTCGACAGTGTGCAGCAAAAGCGTCTGGTTTGCACCAACAATGGGCAATGGATCGCGCACAAAGAATGTGACCGAGGCCATAAGAATGATGAAGCCCATCACAAGGCCAAGCAATGTCAGGGCGATGATGCGGGTGGGCATGATGCGACGCGTCCTTTTTGGACTTTGGCTAATCCGATCTGCCCCCGGCGTCAACCAAGGCAGCGCGTAAAAAAAAGACCCCGGCACACAGGCCGGGGTCTTCATTAGCGGCCTAAAACATTCTTACGAGGCTTTGGCCAAGTCGCGCAGCACATAATGCAGCACGCCGCCATGTTCGACATATTCTTTCTCGATTGCTGTATCGATCCGGCATTTCAGCGTGATCACCTTTTCGCGCCCATCGGGATAGGTGATGGTGCAGGGCACTTCCGAGAGCGGTTTCAGATCCCCTTCCAACCCAGAGATAGAGACGGTTTCATCCCCGCTCAGGCCCAGAGATTTGCGGGTCTCGCCGCCTGTGAATTCGAACGGAATGACACCCATGCCCACAAGGTTGGATCGGTGGATGCGCTCGAAGCTCTCGGCGATAACGGCTTTCACACCCAGAAGGCTTGTGCCCTTGGCTGCCCAGTCCCGTGATGAGCCTGCGCCATATTCCACCCCGCCAAAGAGCACCAATGGCACGCCAGCATCCTGATAGGCCATTGCAGCATCAAAGATAGAGGTCTGCGCCCCATCCGGCCCTTTGGTATAGCCACCTTCAACCCCGTCCAGCATCTCGTTCTTGATGCGGATATTGGCGAATGTGCCGCGCATCATCACTTCATGATTGCCACGCCGTGCCCCGTAGCTGTTGAACTCGCGCACCGGAACCTGACGCTCTTCCAGATATTTGCCTGCGGGTGTTGTCTGTTTGAAGCTGCCAGCAGGGCTGATATGGTCTGTCGTGATCATATCACCCAGCAGTGCCAGAATGCGCGCGCCGCTGATATTGGAGATCGTCCCTGCTTCTGCAGCCATGCCCCGGAAATAGGGCGGGTTCTGGATATAGGTGGACGCGGACGGCCAGTCATAGGTTTCGGAATCTGTGGTTTCCACCCCCTGCCACTTCTCATCGCCTTTGAACACATCGGCATATTTCTTGAGGAAGGCTTCGCGCGTGACGGTTTTTTCCACAAGTTCAGCAATCTCGGCATTGGTGGGCCAGATGTCTTTCAGATAGACAGGCTGGCCATCCTTGCTTGTGCCCAGTGGTTCGGTTGTCAGGTCGATATTCATATCGCCTGCCAGCGCATAGGCCACAACCAAGGGCGGGCTGGCCAGATAATTGGCGCGCACATCCGGCGAGATGCGCCCCTCGAAATTGCGGTTGCCCGACAGCACGGCTGTTGCCACCAGATCGCCTTCGGCAATCGCGGCAGAGATTTCGGGCTGGAGCGGGCCGGAATTGCCGATACAGGTGGTGCAGCCATAGCCCACAAGGTTGAAACCAACGGCATCCAGATCCTCTTGCAGACCGGCTGCTTCAAGATATTCCGTCACGACCTGAGAGCCGGGCGCGAGCGAGGTTTTGACCCATGGCTTGCGATCAAGCCCCAATGCACGCGCCTTGCGCGCCACCAACCCTGCACCGATCAGCACATAGGGGTTGGAGGTGTTGGTGCATGATGTGATCGAGGCAATGACCACCTTGCCCGAAGACATGGTATAATCTTCGCCCGCGACCGCGACTTCCTTGCCCACGGGGCGCTTGAAGCTGGTATCCATTTCTTTGGCAAACGCTTCTTTCGCATTGGTCAGAGGCAACCAGTCCTGCGGGCGCTTGGGGCCAGAGATGGCGGGAACGATGGTGCCCATGTCCAGTTCCAGCGTGTCGGTATAGATGGGCGCATAATCCGCATCGCGCCAGAATCCATTTGCTTTCGCATAGGCTTCCACAAGTGCGATCCGGTCTTCGTCGCGGCCAGTCTGGCGCAGATAGCGCAGGGTTTCGCCGTCGATCGGGAAGAAACCGCAGGTCGCGCCATATTCGGGTGCCATATTGGCGATGGTCGCCCGGTCGGCCAGCGGCAGGCGATCCAGCCCGTCCCCGTAGAATTCCACGAATTTGCCCACCACACCCTTGGCGCGCAGCATCTGAACCACTTTCAGCACCAGATCGGTGGCGGTTGTGCCTTCCACCATCTGCCCTGTCAGTTTGAAACCCACAACTTCGGGAATCAGCATCGAAACGGGCTGGCCCAGCATGGCGGCCTCGGCCTCGATCCCGCCAACACCCCAGCCCAGAACAGCCAGACCATTGACCATGGTCGTATGGCTGTCTGTTCCTACCAGCGTGTCCGGATAGGCCACGGTTTCGCCGTTCTGATCCACATCTGTCCACACAGTTTGTGACAGGTATTCAAGGTTCACGTGATGGCAGATGCCGGTTCCCGGTGGCACAACGCGGAAATTGTTGAACGCGCCCTGACCCCATTTCAGGAAGGTGTA
>JAIUNA010000059.1 GCA_022565265.1 Roseinatronobacter sp.
CCTGCTGGCCCGTTGCACCCATGGGAAGCAGCAACGCCTGTTCCAGCGCTTGAGCCACCGCCAAGCACAGATTGTCTTGCCCTGCGCGACCGAGGAAGGTCACGCTTCCGGGCCTTGTATCACTGCGCGGAATGGCCGGAATGGCAATGCCGCACAGATCAAGCAGATTGACGAAATTCGTATAGGTGCCAAGCCGGGTATTCGGCCCGAATGGATCTGCTGCCAGATCGGCGCATGAATACAGGGTTGGAATTGATGGCACACAGAGCATGTCTACCGATGCCAAAACCTGTTCTGTTTCGCGGCGCAGCTCCGCAAGTTGGTATATCCCGCGAAACGCATCTGCTGCGCTCAGCTTGTCAGCGGCACTTATGACCTCGCGCGTGACAGGATGAATCGCCTCTGGATTGCTGCGCAGAAGAGGCTCGATGACGGTCATCCGCTCGGCGCCCCAAGCCCCGGAATACAGCAAATTGGCAACATTGTAGAAGGGGGTGAAATCCACCTCTCGAAGTTCAAAACCCATCTCGGTTAACCGCTCCAGCGTTGCCGAAAAGGAAGCAGCCTGCAACATGTCGCCGAAGAATTCGCGGCTTTGGGCATTCGGCACTCCCAACCGCAAGGCTGGCGCGAAACCTTCTGCCGGGGGAAGGCGCAGTGATCTTGAGAAGGCATCTGTTTGATCGGGAAATGCGGCCACATGAAGCACGGCCCTTGCATCTGCCGTAGTGAGGGCAAAGATCGATATCGTATCCAGTGTGCGGCAGGCCGGAACAACGCCACTGCGCGAGATTGCCCCAAGTGTGGGTTTCAGCCCGACAATTCCGTTCAGCGCAGCCGGAACACGCCCGGAACCTGCCGTATCGGTGCCCAAGGCAAAACTCACGATACCCTTGGCCACAGCAACCGCTGACCCAGAGGATGATCCGCCCGGAACAAGGGCCGGATCTATCGCATTGCGCGGCGCTGGCGAAGATGTGCGCAGCCCGACCAAACCTGTCGCAAATTGATCCAGGTTCGTCTTGCCAATAACCAACGCCCCTGCGCGGCGCAGCGCGGCAACTGCCGGTGCGTCAGTTTCCGCGATATAGGCGAAGGCGTCACACCCGGCGGTGGTTGGCCAATGTGCAACATCGATATTGTCTTTCACTGCAAAGGGCAGCCCCCAGAGGGGAAGGTCGGGATTGTGATCGCCAAGGCAATGCGCAGCATCCATCAGCGCATCTGAATCTGGCAGATACAGAAAGATACCCGGATCATCTGCGGCGCGCAGACGGCGCAGAACCTCGGCCACAACCTCGCAAGGTGTGAGGCCTGCGCCGTAAGCGGATGCAAGGCTGCGGGCGTCAAAACTCAGTTCTGACAATTTGTCGGCGTCAAACATCACTTACCTTTCTTCTGTAAAGCGCACTGGGCTTTCCCACTGGATCAGCACGGTGCACCCGTTTGCCGACCATACCGAATGTGCAGAGCCTTTCGGGTTGAGGACGAGTGTCCCACTCGGATAATCCCCACGCTCGTCGCTTTGCGTACCTTCAAGGACAAGGATTGTTTCCAGCCCTGTATGTTCATGATGTGGCACGCAAGCGCCGGGCTGGTAGCGCAGCAACGCCACAGCGGGATCGGTAGTGCGAAGTTGTGCAATCTCCACCCCGTCCCGGAACGCCACAAAGGACAGATCGCGCCAGCCATCGGGCAGCAGGGCTGTGAAAGAAATTGGCTTATGCATCAAGCACCTCCAGCAACTGTGCGCAGCTTGCTGTCCAGCCTACAATCGCCCCTTGTGCGCGGATCATCTCTAATGTGGCGGCTTTGAACGCGGGGAAATAGCTTTCCGTGGCATCCTCGATCAGAAGGCAATCATACCCGCGGTCATTTGCCTCGCGCATCGTGGTCTGGACGCAAACCTCGGTGGTCACGCCTGCGAAGATGATCTGGCGAATACCTCGGTCTGTCAGGATATCTGTTAACGAGGTGGCGTAGAATGCGCCCTTTCCGGGTTTATCAAGGACGATCTCGCCGGGCAGCGCCATCAGTTCCGGGATCAGGGCTGCGCCCTGAGAATCTGCGATCAAAATGCGCCCCATCGGCCCTTCGTCCCCTATGCGCAAGCTTGGATCACCGCGCAGCCGTTTAGACGCAGGGCAATCAGACATGTCGGGGCGATGGCACTCTCGCGTATGGATAATGACCAATCCCGCCGCACGCGCCGCATGCAGCAACTGTGCCACTGTCGGAATGATTGCGCGCAAAGGGGTGACATCATTGCCAAGTGCTGCCCCAAATCCGCCCGGCTCCAGAAAATCCCGCTGCATGTCGATGATGATCAAGGCGGTGGTCGCCGGGTTGAAGGAAAAGGCGAAAGGCTGTGCGGAAGCAAGCGTCCGGGTCATCACTGAGCGCCCCCCATGAAAGCCCCGATCTCGTGAATATGTGCCTGAGCTACAGGGCGATCATAGGTGATGCGGCCTTCAGACATGACAAGCACGCGGTCAGACAGTTCCAGAATCTCGTCAAGGTCTTCCGACATCAGCAGCACGGCTGCGCCACTATTGCGCGCTGCGAGAATACGGGCGCGGATGTCAGACACGGCCGAAAAATCCAGCCCGAAGCAGGGGTTCGAGATTACCAGAAGATCGACTTTGCCTGTCAGTTCGCGCGCCAGAACGGCACGCTGGACATTGCCACCCGAAAGCGCGGAAATCGGCGCATCCAATGACGCGGTCTTTACGCCGAATTGCCTGACAAGCTGGGCGGCATGCTGGCGCAATTCTGCTGGACGTAGCCAGAATTGTGTTCCTGTTCCAAGACCGTCAAAGACACGAAACCCGATATTCTCGGCCACGGACATGCGCGGCGCGCAGGCATTGCGCAAAGGTTCTTCCGGCAGGAAACGGACATTCAGGCGCCGGGCTTTGGCGCGGCTTGCATCCCAGCGCACGCCCTTGACGAGAACATGTCCGGCGCGGCGGGGGCGTTCGCCGGTCAGTACTTCCATCAATTCTTTCTGGCCGTTGCCGGAAATGCCAGCGATCCCCACAATTTCGCGGGCATGAACCTTGAGGCCATCAATCGAGATGTCTTTCAAGCCAGAGCGATCTGTGGCGCAAAGCCCGCCGATTTCCAGAACAACCCCCTCGCGTTGCCCAATCCGGGGGGAGGGCTGCGCAAGCGTCACCGCGCCGATCATCATGGCCGACATTTGCGCTTGGCTCAGCTCCGCCACCACGCCGCCGCCAACATAGCGCCCACGGCGCAGGACAGAGACCTCATCTGCAAAGGCCATGACTTCACGAAATTTATGCGTGATCATAAGCACAGAGATGCGCCCGGCGCGGCACAGGTCGCGGACATGGCCCAAAATCTGATCGGCCTCTTGCGGGGTCAAAACCGAAGTTGGCTCATCAAGAATAAGCAGTTTTCGTCCCAGCCAAAGCTGTTTGAGAATCTCAAGTTTCTGTTTTTCTCCGGCAGCCAGCGTAGCGACCTGCTGGTCGAGCGGTATGCTGAACGGCATTGACGCCATGAATTCGCTTAACCGCGCGCGCGCCTTGCGCCAGTTGATGATGCCTTGGGTATCTCTGGCGGCTATGATCAGGTTTTCCGCCACGCTCAGCGCCGGAACCAGCGTAAAATGCTGATAGACCATGCCCAGCCCAAGCGCATGGGCAGCACGCGGATCGCTGATGCGCGCTTCGCGCCCGGCAACAAGAATCCCTCCCTCACTGGGCTGGTAATAGCCCATGATGCATTTGACGAGCGTGGATTTCCCTGCGCCATTCTCACCCAGAAGCGCATGAAACGATCCCGCCCGAACGCGAATAGAGACAGAGTCAAGCGCTGTGAAACTCCCAAAGCGCATTGTCATTCCAACGGCTTCTACTTCAATCGCGCCCTCGTCCAGCGACAGCGCCCGCATTAGGATAACCCTGCCATCAACGCGGCACTGTCTGCAACCGCGCCAAAGACGCCCCCTTGCATCGTCACCATCCTGAGGGCTGCCTCGTGGTTGCCATGATCCGTGGCCCCGCAGCAATCGGATAGCACAAGGCATTCAAAGCCGCGGTCATTGGCTTCGCGCATGGTGGTCGAAACACAGACATCTGTCGTGATTCCGGTAAGTACAAGGTTGTCTATCCTGCGTGTTCGCAGGATAAGCTCCAGATCGGTTGCACAGAAAGACCCTTTGCCGGGTTTGTCGATAACGATCTCTCCGGGAAGGGGCGCAAGCTCTGGAATGATCTCCCATCCCGGCTCGCCACGGATCAGGATCTTTCCGCAAGGGCCTGCATCGCCGATTCCGGCCCCGATTTGTTGTGACCGCCAGCGCTTGTTGGCAGGCAAATCCGACAGATCCGGCCTGTGCCCTTCGCGTGTGTGAATGATATGGAACCCAAGCGCACGCATGCGCGTCAAAACAGAGATGATTGGCGCAATGGGGGCTTGGGTGAGCGACAGGTCGTAGCCCATCCTGTCCACATAGCCGCCCGCGCCACAGAAATCGATTTGCATGTCGATGATCACCAGCGCCGTATTTTGTGGGCGCAGATCGCCATTCCATGGCCAGCTATAGGGATTGGCTTGTATTTGGGGCATATCAGTTTTCCGTTGCTGAATAGATCCGGGTCGGGGCCGGAAAGCCGCAGCTTGTTCCATCTGTCACCCGCACGCTCTGTTCCCATGGCAGCCGATATTTTCCGGCCGCAAGATCGTGCATGTAGGTATAGGGGCAATCTTGTGCACCGCCCTGAACTGCCACATAACCGCGATGCCCGAACTGGTAGATATTGTTCTCGACCCCCCAGCAGGCACGCGCTTCGCGGATCAGATCAGGGCGGATTTCGGCAGTGATGATCTCATCCACACGGCCTGTCGTTCCATGGGCGATAACTGTGCCGTCAAAATTGCACACCATCGCTTCACCCATGCTGTCAAAGGTTCCGTCTGACCCGCACATGCAGACCGAGGCTGTCGCCATCAGGTTGCAGAATGCGTTTGACTGATTGGTGAAACGCCATGCTGCACGGATGGGCGCGGTATAACCCGCAGTGCGGAGCATCAGTTCCGCACCCTTATAGGCTGCCTCATGGGCCATTTCGGGAAACATGCCATCATGGCAGATGATCAGCGCCAGCTTTACACCGCGCGGGCCATCAATGACGGGAATCCCAAGATTGCCGGGTTCCCACGGCTCTACCGGAACCCAAGGATGCAATTTGCGGTAATAGAGCGCCACCGCGCCGGTATCATCTATCACGATCCCGGTGTTCCACGGGTTGCCATCGGGATTGAATTCCATGATCGAAAAACAGCCCCAGATTCTCTGCGTGCGGCACGCTTCTCTGAAGGCGTCGACCTCTGGCCCATCCATGCGGCACATGAGTTCGGGTGTCATATCCATGGACAGGCCATGCAGCGCATATTCCGGAAAGACCACCAGATCCATCTCTGGCATATTGCGCCGTGCCTTGCCGACCAACTCTACAATCCGCGCAGTCTGTGCCGCCAGATCAGCGGCCACGCGCACGACAGGCAAACCCAGTTGCACCAATCCGATAACGACGCCGGAAGGGGATTTGTTCAGACCACCAAGTCCATTCATGGATATATTCCTTATCTGGTTATGGACAGCTCGCCCGGAGCGCCCGACATGGATCGATTGGGGGAAGATGTCGCGATCAGCACGCCAAGTGTCAGCAAGTAGGGTGCCGCGAAAAACAGGTAATAGCCCTGTGTAATGCCCACGGATTGCAAGGCAGGCCCAAGCGCACCCGCTGCCCCGAATAACAGCGCGGCCCAGACGCAGCCAACCGGGTTCCAGCGCGCGAAGATCACCAATGCAACCGCCATCAGCCCCTGACCAGAAGAGATGCCCTCATTCCAGCTTCCGGGGTAATAGAGCGAGAGATATGCCCCCGCGATCCCCGACAACGCGCCACCCGCCGAAGTGGAGGCAACACGGACAAGGACAAGCCGAAATCCCAAGGCCCGCGCGGCATCAGAACTGTCTCCGACAGTGCGGATTATAAGACCGATCCGCGTTGCGCGGACCATCCACGCCATCCCCAGCGCAAGCACGATCCCCAGCAAAAACAAAGCATTGATTCTGAGTGCCGAACGCAATTGCGGGCTATCTGACCACCATCCCAGATTGATCGAAGGCAGGGTTGGGGCAACAGGTTGTATGAATCCCTTGCCGAAGTAAAAGGCCAACCCCATGCCAAAGAGCATCAGCGCTATGCCGATGGCAATGTCATTGACGCGGGGCAGGGAGCATAATAGCCCGTGTACCAGCCCGAAGGCCGCCCCCGCGAGAGCTGCGGCGCCGACACCCGCCCATGCGGAACCTGTCATGAATGCAACGGCATAGCCGGACATCGCGCCAAAAATCAGCGTGCCTTCGAGGCCCAGATTGATCCGTCCTGATTTCTCTGTCAGGCATTCGCCAAGGCTGACAAACAGAAACGGGGTAGAAACCCGCACAGCGCCGCCAAGCATGGCAATCGCAACGCTGCTCAGATGTCCATCGGGCAAAAAGCTCATGCTCTGCTCCAGCGTTCGGGTGAAAAGAGCCGCAACCGTCCATAGACAGCCTCCGAGGCCAGGATTGCGACGAAAACAAAGCCCTGCAACACCAGAACTGACGCATCTGGCAGGCCCATCCGGCGCTGCAACAACCCTGACGATGCCTCGAAACCTGCCAAGAGCAAAGCTACCGGGATGATCGCAAGCGGATTATGCCGCGCCAGAAAGGCTACAAGAATTCCTGAATAGCCATATCCTGCCGCCAATGAGGCATTGGCTGAGCCATGCACGGCGGCAACTTCGAAATAGCCAGCAAGACCGGCCAGACATCCTGCAAAGGCTGTGAACCCAAGGATGAGCGCGCCCACAGGCAGGCCCTGCACCTGCGCGGCGCGCAAGTTGCTTCCGGCCATGCGTGCCGCAAATCCCCACGCTGTCCGTTCCAGCAATATCCAAGTCAGAATGCAGGCGAATACCCCTGTCAGACGCCCCCAGTGAACATTCGGCCATGGCATCTTCCCCACAGCAAGGGCGGCGTCGATGGTCGGTGTGGAAGGCTTGTTAAGGCTTGCCGGGTCACGCAAGGGGCCTTCGACCAGATGATTCATCAGCGCAATCGCGATATATGCAAGCAACAGTGAGGAAATCGTCTCATTGACACCACGCCAATGGCGCAGCGCCCCGACTGCTCCGATCCAGAGCGCGCCTGCCAATGCGCCCGCCGCGGCCATTGCGACAATGCCAAATGGCGCCCATAGCCCGGAGAGCACAATCGCCGCCGCCCCGGCAGCAACCCCACCCATGACGATCGCACCCTCGCCACCGATCACAACCAGACCAAGCCGCGCGGGGATCGCGACGCACAGCCCGGCCAGCAAAAGCGGTGCCGCGCGCGATAATGTGTTTTGCCACGAAAAGCCTGTGCCAAACCCTCCCAGCCAAACCAGCTGGAAGAATTGAACAGGCGATTTTCCTTGTACAAACAGGAACAAGGCAAAGCCCGCCAATCCCAGCACCAAGGCGCTGAGCGGAATAATGATCGCCTCGGACTGGCGGGCGAAACGCGCCCGCCAATCTGGACGAGCCATGCTGTGGGCCATCGACTCAACCTGTGCCATGATCAGGCCCTTTTCAGCTTATCGACCCGATCACACCCTCAACCAGATAATCCATGGATTCGAGTGCGACATCGGTTTCCTCGAAGTTTTGCCCGGCGGCTGCAATCTGATTTCCCTTGTTGTCATTTAGCGGGCCTTGAATGACGGCATAGCCCCCGGCAAGGATTTTTGCTTTGGTATCCGCGATTTGCCCTTGCGCAGACTCTGTGACGGCAGGCCCGAAGGGACTCATCTTGATGAAATCATCCGCAAGCCCGCCGCGCACGAAGTTTGGAATAGCTTCTCCCGCCAGATGTGCAGTGACCATGCTGGTATAGACTTGTGCCCAATTCCATTCGGCACCTGTGAGGTATTTCTCTGGCGCCAGAGCAGACTGATCGGCATGGTAGCCGCAGACAAAGCAATCACGTGCTGCGGCAGTTTCCATAACGACTTTTGGCCCATCCACATGGCATGTGATGACATCGCAGCCCTGATCGGCCAGGGCATTGGTTGCCTCGGCCTCGCGCACCGACATTGACCATTCTCCGGTGAAAATCACCTGACAGATGATTTCGGGATCGACGGATCGGGCACCAAGCAGGAACGAATTGATATTCAACAGCACTTGCGGGATGGGTTTGGCTGCGACAAAGCCAATGCGCTTGCTCCGTGTCGCATGTCCGGCAGCGATGCCGTTCAGATACTGGCCCATGCCGATATAGCCAAAATAGCTGCCCACATTCTCCGGATGTCTGTCCGCCGACCACAACCCGCCGCAGTGCTGAAAGCGCACATCGGGATGACGCTGGGCAACAGTCAGAATATGCGGGTCGAAATAACCGAAGGATGTGGGGAAGATAAGGCTGGCCCCGTCGAACTGTATCATCGACTCCATGGTGTTTTGAACATCCACCGTTTCCGCGACGTTTTCTTCCTCGATTATGGTTACACCGGGGATTGAACGTACGGCCGCTGCGCCCTCTGCATGGGCCTGATTGTAGCCGAAATCGTCTTTTGGCCCGACATAGATGAAACCCACGGTCACATTGGCGGCATGTGCCTTTCCGGCGGGCAAACTTCCAAGCGCGGCCAGACCTGTTACAGCGGCCGTAGATTGCAGAAACAAGCGCCGTGTTGGCGTGAGCAGGCGTGAACTGGGACGCATTTTGATCTCCATGTTGCTAGATGATTCGCAGACTGTGGGGTCTTGCGACGAACCTGACGCCTTGGAATGCAAACGTCTCCTGCTATATTTGCACCCAAGCGATGCAAAAAATGCAGCACTGGAGCGATAATGCGACATCTGGAAACCTTGAACTTCATTGATGCCATCGCGCGCGCTGGTTCGATTAGACAGGCTGCGGAGATGCTTTCGATCACATCGACAGCGCTTAATCGCAGATTGCTTGCGCTGGAGGAGGAACTCGGCGCGCAGATATTTGAACGCCTGCCGCGCGGCGTAAGGCTGTCGGCTGCGGGGGAGTTGGTTATCCACCATATTCGCAAGCAGCGCTCGGATCTTGAGCGCCTGCGCTCTCAGATCGCTGATCTTTCAGGCGAAAGGCGGGGCCATGTGGGCATTGCCTGTTCACAGGCCTTGTTGCCGTATTTCCTGCCGCAACAGATTGCGGAATATCGCAGGCAGCACCCCTCTGTCACTTTTTCTGTGGCGCAGCGCGACAGGGCCGCCGCAGAGGCTGCGCTGGCAGATCACTCGGTAGATCTGGCGCTGGTGTTCGAGCCGGTTCGCATGGCAGACTTCCAGACCCTGATTGCGGTGCGGCAACCTGTCTGTGCTGGCATGGCCGCAAATCACCCCCTCGCTCATCGTGAAATATTGCGCCTGCGTGATTGTCTTGGCTTCCCTCTGGGCTTGCCGACAACGCCTTACGGGGTGCGGCATCTTCTGGACATGGCACAAATGCGCGCATCGTTTCGCCTTCAGCCGACCATAGAAGCAGACAGCTTCGAATTTCTGCGCAATTATCCTGTTGCCGAAAATCTGATCTCGTTCCAGATTCCCATAGGCCTGCCCGAACGCATGACATCGCCCGACAGTGCGTTTTGCCATAGGCCTGTGGCAGAGCGCCCTGGGCCTCCGGGGTTGGTCTAACTGGGGCAACTGAAGGGGCGCACTTTGCCAGTTGCCGCCGCCCGGTTTTGCGATCAGTTGGTGCGCAAACTGGTCGAGCGTTTTGATTATCAGTAAAGCTGCCGGTTCAGGCCCGGCGCAGGGATTGCGACAAACCGCAGGACAGACAACACCCCAGCCGCCCCCCTTGCGCCGGATATGGGCTAGCAGGTGAGAATAGAACTGCCGGTGGTGGCGCGTCCTTCCATGTGGCGATGGGCTGTCGCAACATCTTCCAGCGCGTATTCCTGCCCGATGCGGATGGACACTTTGCCACTTTCCACCATCTCAAACAGCTGCGCGGCCATCTGCTGGCATGTTTCGTGCCGGGCAATATGAGTAAACAGCGTGGGCCGTGTGACTTGGAGCGAGCCTTTTGCCCCCAATATCCCCAGATCAACGGGGGGAACCTTGCCAGAGGCATTGCCAAAGCTGATCATCATGCCCACCGGGCGCAGGCAATCCAGAGAGCGTTCAAACGTCGTCGCACCGATAGAATCCATCACGACATCCACCCCGCGGCCTTCGGTCAGCGCGCGTACGCGCGCCACAAAATCCTCGCGCTCGTAATTGATCACTGCGTCTGCGCCATGTTCCAGCGCCAGCGCGCATTTTTCATCAGTACCGGCCGTGCCTATCAGGCGGATGCCCAAGGCGCGTGCCCATTGGCAGGCAATAAGCCCCACACCGCCCGCTGCCGCGTGAAAGAGAACAGTATCTCCCGATTTCAGGGGCACTGTGCGGTGAAACAGATACTGCACTGTCAGGCCCTGCAACATCATGGCCGCGCCGGTGCGCAGATCAATTCCATCGGGCAGGCGGCAAACCTGCGCAGCCGACATCACACGCAAATCGCAATATGCCCCCGGCGGGGCCGCGGCATAGGCCACGCGATCGCCCAGTTTCAGATGGGTGACATTATCGCCCACAGCCTCGACAATCCCCGCCCCCTCCATGCCTAGCGCATGCGGCAAGGACATGGGGTACACCCCGGAACGCTGATAGATATCGATAAAGTTCAGCCCGCACGCTGCTTGCCGGATACATACCTCACCCGGCCCCGGCGTGCCTACCTCTCTGTGCACGAGTTTCAGCACATCCGGCCCGCCGGGCTGTTCAAAGATGATAACCCTTGCAGTGTTCATTCGGCTGTCTCCATAAGCTGGGCGTGCAATGCCGCATTTTGCGTCTCGCCACTTGTATTGCCCGGAAGCGGTGGCAAGACAATATGCGCTTTGGGGTATTTGTTCAGCGTTATCTGTTCAGGTTGGGGCGCACAGCGCGCCTGTCGCTTGGTACAGTCCATTGGTGGCGGCCTTAACGGGCAGATTGGCTCTTGGCTATCTGGCTGCAATCATGACAAGACTGGCGCAAGATGTGTCCAACACGCGCCTGAGTCCCCCGGATCATGGGCTGGACGTTTGCGGCGCGGCAACCAGAAAGATCCGTGATGATCAGCTATACTTTGACGGTAACATGTGAAACGCGCCGCGGCATCGTTGCTGCGATTGCCACATTTCTGGCCCAGCAGGGTTGCAATATCACTGACAGCTCGCAATTTGATGACAGGGAAACAGGCCGGTTTTTCATGCGCGTCAGCTTTGTCAGCGAAACTGGCACCAATCTGGATGGGTTGGAGCAGGCTTTCGCCCCGATTGGCGGGGAATTGGGCATGTCATATGCATTTCATGACGAAACAGTGCGTATGAAAGTTATTCTGATGGTATCGCGCTTTGGTCATTGCCTGAATGATTTGTTGTATCGGTGGCGTATCGGCGCACTACCCATAGATATAGTTGCGGTGATTTCAAACCATATGGAGTATCAGAAAGTCGTGGTGAACCATGATATTCCGTTTCATTGTATTCCCGTCACAAAAGAAAATAAACCGGTTGCCGAGGCGCGGATCATGGAAGTGGTGGAACAGACAGGCGCCGAATTGATTGTTCTTGCCCGCTACATGCAGGTTTTGTCCGATGCAATGTGTACAAAAATGTCGGGACGGATTATCAATATCCACCACTCGTTCTTGCCAAGTTTCAAAGGGGCCAATCCCTATAAACAAGCGTTCGAGCGCGGGGTAAAGCTGATTGGCGCGACCTCACATTATGTGACTGCCGATCTTGATGAAGGCCCAATCATTGAACAGGATATAGTACGCGTGACACATGCCCAATCAGCTGCGGATTATGTGAGTTTGGGGCGTGATGTGGAGAGCCAGGTTCTGGCGCGCGCAATTCATGCGCATATCCACCGCCGGGTATTTTTGAATGGTAACAAGACAGTTGTTTTCCCGGCCTCTCCCGGCTCTTATGCGTCCGAGCGCATGGGCTGAAAATGCAAACACCCGCCACGTGAAAGGTGGCGTTGCAAGACAGGCAACGCCCCCTTTGCCTGGCCTGCGCTTTGCCTCTTTTGATGAAAATCAATTATATTTTCAAAACTACTCTCTAATGAGGGAAATTGTGCTGCGACGGGCCGTTCTTTAAACTGATATGCGCGCCGGAAGTCAGGCTATTGAACCGTGGTAAAGACAATAATTCAGGGACGATATGTGTCTCTGTGACATATTTGTGCCGAAATATCACAACTGCGGTGTCGCTGAAATAAAGTAATGAATATTAATATAAACCGTGTATCTTACGAGACTGTGCAAGTTGGTAAGGATTTTGAGCATGTTTTACCACAGCGAAAACGGTCAAGAATTTGTTGGGCTAAGGGCGCTTCGAAATGGTCGGCATCAGATAGTGTATGATGCGGTATCGGGAGAGCGGGTGGTTGTCACGATAAAGGATACAGCGGCATCTACCAATACGATTGACGCAGCCTTGCAAGAGGGCATTCGCGCCCACAAGGTTCTGGCCGGAGTTTTGAACGCGTTGAAAGCCCGCAATATAAAATTTGATCTCGCGCTGTGAGTGGGGATTATTCGCTTATCTGATTGAGCAGGATCACAACCAAAGCGATAAGCGCCGCGATTATGACCGCCGCGCCTGTGGATTGCGCCAAAGCAAGCGCCATCCCCACCAGTAGCGGAACCACCACACCGCCCAGATTGGTAATGAGCATCGTATAGCCCAACGCACCGCCGATCATGCCTTCCGGTGCAAGGCGCGCGGTAAGCGCAATATGCAAACCAACTGCGGCGCAGACTGTAAAACCCAGCACAAAGCTTACACCAACTGCAAGCCAAGCCCCGCCACCAAATGGCAGGCTGGCCAGACCACCCGCCCCGATCAGCCCGACTGCACAGAGCAGCCGCAAGGCCTGCGCGGCATTCCCACGCAGCATTCTATCTGTCAGCGCGCCCCAGAGAACACGCCCCAGAAATGTGCCCAGATGCAGCGCGCCCAGACACAGCGCAAGCGTTGCCGCATTCGCCGAAAAAGCGCGGTGCACAATCTCGGCCAGATGTGCCCATAGCGCAAATTGCAGCCCGTTTGTCAGGCCCGCTGCCAGATTTGCCCGGCCCAGATGTGGGATTGTCAGAATGGTTCGCAATCGGCGGCCATTGCGCGCCTGCGCCGCCATGGGCTGGAGGTTGGTTTCCTGCGGCAGCAGCAGGAAAAATGCCAGCCCGGCCAAAGCTGTCAGGATTGCGGCAGATAGGATATCCGCCTGCCATCCCAAACCTGGCCCCAGAAGCGCGGTGACGCTGCCCAGCGCCGCGCCCGCAGGCACGCCGGTTTGCTTCAGGCTCAGCAATGTTGTGCGCCATTTTGGGGTAAACCACAGAGTTATTGCGCGCCCGGCGGCTGGGTTGATCAGTCCGTAACCGGCCCCGCATAGTGCCATCCCTGCACCCAGATGAACAAAGCTTTGTGCGCTTGCGGCCAGCCCCAGCCCAGTGGCAATGATAGCGGCAGCCGATGTAAGGGCGGCGCGGGTGCCCAGCCTGTCCGTTACCAGCCCAGCCGGCAAAGAGGCCGCCGCAAGCGCTGCGGAATAGATGCTCGCCAGCCCGCCCAACTGCAATGGTGACAGCCCAAGGGCGGCCACAATCTGCGGGCCTGCCGTCAGCACCGCAAGAACGGACATTGCGCCAAGTGCATGCGCGATGAAGATCAGGGCGAAATGCAGCCGCGCGCGGGCAGGGGCCGCGCTGTCAGGCATGCAGGGCAGGGAGTATCGGGGCTGTGGCCGCAGGCACAGTGCCAAGCGCCACGCGCAAGGTGGCAATCGCTGCGGTTGTCCCATCAATCACTGGCACGGCAACTTGTCCTTGCAGGCGCATGGCCAACCCGGCGAGTGGCCCACCGCCCAGCACAATGCTGCTTACCCCATCCACATGCGCAGAGGGCTGGCAAAGGGCCAGCAGTTGCGGGGCCAGCCTATCCTGAATCTCTCCGGGGTCGTCCCATGTGGCGCCTGTGACCATATGCATCGCGGCCAGCCTGTCGCCATGCCCATAGCCAAGTGCGGTTTTGCGCAAGGCTTCGGCCATGGCGGGGGCGAAAGAGACAATCGCCATTCGTGGCCCCAGCACCGAGGCCATTGCATAGGCGGATTGCGCAATTCCCACAACGGGAACCGAGGTTTGCGCGCGCACCGCATCCAGCCCTGTATCTCCAAAAGAGGCAAGGATGATCCCGTCCACCTGCGCCGTTTGTGCGGCCAATGTGCGGGTAACGGCGGCCTCTGCGGCCTGTGAATCCGCAGGGGTAACAATCAGAGCTGGCGCTCCTGTGGCGCAGATTGTTGTAATCTCTTCGCCCGGCTGGCGTGGGGCCGGCGCCGCCGCCACTATTCGCCCGGTTACACGTGGCCCATAGTTTGGGGTGTTTATGAGCCAATTAAAATAAAATAACACAAA
>JAIUNA010000060.1 GCA_022565265.1 Roseinatronobacter sp.
AATGATCTGGTTTTGGCCGATGCTTTTGGGAATGTGAAAGCCACATTGCGTGCGACAGCGCGCGACAGGCTTGATGGAGATGGCGTGACAATGTGGCGATAACGGCCCGCATTCTGACAGTAACGCTCAACCCCGCGCTCGATCTTTCGGCGCGGGTGGGGCAAATGCTGGCCGGGCCAAAGCTGCGCCTGTCTGCGCCGCATTATGAACCGGGGGGCGGGGGCGTGAATGTGGCCCGCGCCATCTATGCGCTGGGCGGGGATGTGCTGGCATGGGTTGCGGTTGGGGGGGCGAGCGGGGCGCAGCACCTTGGCCTGTTGCAAGGGCAGGGGGTGGCGGTGCAGCCCTTCGCCGCGCCGGGCGAAACGCGCCAAAGCTGGGCCATAACGGATGATGCGGGCCAGCAATTCCGCCTGCAACTTCCGGGCGCAGACTGGCCCGCAGCCCTTGGCCCGCAGGCGCTGGCGGATATTCTGGCCCATGCACCGGGGCTGGTGGTGCTGTCGGGCAGCCAGCCGCCGGGCTTGGCGGCAGATTTCGCCCAAACCTTGGCCGCGCAGCTTGGGCCAGAGCGGCTGATTGTGGATACTTCCGGGCCAGCGCTGTTGCAGCTTGTTCGCGGGCCCCGGCCTGCGGGCTGCCCTGCGGTCTTGCGACTGGATCAGGCCGAGGCCGAGGGGCTGGCGGGCAAGCCCCTTGCCACGGTGGCTGAAACGGCTGCATTTGCCCGCGCCCTTGTGGCGCAGGGCGTGGCGGTGCGGGTGTGCATTGCGCGCGGGGCGGATGGGTCTGTTCTGGCCGATGAGGCAAGCGCCCATCATTGCCGCCCACCTGCTGTGCCTGTGCAAAGCAAAGTGGGCGCGGGGGATAGTTTTACGGGCGGTTTCACCTTGGCGCTGGCACAGGGCCAGACCGCGCCAGAGGCGCTGCGCCTTGGCACAGCCGCCGCCGCAGCTGCCGTGATGACACCGGGCACCGCACTGTGCCGCGCTGAAGATGTTGCGCGCCTGCTGCCGGAATGTGATCTCGCCGCGCTCTGACGCTTGACAGCCGCGCTGCCCCGCGCAAAGGCTGCGCATCATGCTGGATATGCGCCCCGTTGCTCATCTGATCGGATTGCTTGGCCTGACGCTGGGCGTGCTGATGCTTTTGCCTGCTGCCGTGGATTGGCAGGCGGGCAATCAGAACTGGCATGCGTTTGTGCGCGCCAGCTTTCTGATTTGTCTGGTCAGTGCCGTTGCCGCGCTGACCACGCGCAATGCGCTGGATGCCGGGCTTGGGCGGCGGCAATCCTTCCTGCTTACGGCGGCTGTCTGGGCCGTGCTGCCTGCGCTGGGGGCAATCCCGTTCATGCTGGGCGCACCCTATGCCGATCTGACCCATGCCTATTTCGAGGCCATGTCAGGCATGACAACCACGGGCACAACGGTTTTTGTGGGGCTGGATAACCTGCCCCCCGGTGTGCTGCTCTGGCGCTCTATGCTGCAATGGCTGGGGGGATTGGGGATTATCATTGTAGCGCTGGTGTTTCTGCCGGTGCTGCGCGTGGGCGGCATGCAGCATTTTCAGGCCGAAGCCTTTGACACAATGGGCAAGGTTCTGCCCCGCGTATACGATATTTCGGCGGGGTTGTTGCAGGTCTATTTCGGCCTCACACTGGCCGCGATCATGGCCTATATGGCCTTTGGCATGTCGGGTTTTGATGCTGTGAACCATGCGCTGACCACCATCGCCACAGGTGGATATTCCACGACGGATGCATCATTTGCGAAATTCACAGGGCCTTTGGAATATGTTTCGGTTGTGTTTATGATACTGGCTGGCTTGCCCTTTATTCGGTTTATCCAGCTTATGGGCGGGTCTTGGGCGGCAGTCTGGCGGGATGTTCAGGTGCAAGCGTTTCTGCGCTGGACTGTCTACGCAGTGGCGGTTGTCATCCTGTACCGCGCGCTGACCAGTGATGCTGCGCTGCTCGATATAGTGCGCGGAACACTGTTCAATGTTGTGACACTTTTCACCGGAACGGGCTACGGAAGCGAAGATGTCGCAGGATGGGGGGATTTCCCGCTTTTAGTGGTGCTGACCGTCGGTTTTATAGGGGCTTGCACGGCATCTACTGGCTGTTCACTGAAAGTATTTCGCTATCTGGTGCTGTTCGAGGCGATCCGCGCGCAAATGCAGCGCTTGCGCCGCCCGCATGAAGTGGTTTCCCTGCGTCTGGGCGGCAAGCGGCTGGAACCCGATGTGGTGTCATCCGTGATTGTGATGTTCACGGTTTTTGTGGCCAGCTACATGGCGCTGGCGGTTGCGCTGTCGTTGACAGGGCTGGAATTGCGCACAGCCATTACGGCGGCATGGACAGCGATTTGCAATATAGGCCCCGTTTACGGGCCGGAAGTGGGCGCAACTGGCGCGGTAGATGGCTTTCCTGTAGCGGCAAAATGGCTGATGATTTTCGGCATGTATCTGGGCCGGCTGGAAGTGCTGACAGTTCTGGTGCTGCTGTTGCCGCGTTTCTGGCGGGGGTAGTGTTAATTCGCGCGCAATCGTGCGCGCCACAGCGTGAACAACCCCGCCGCAACCACCACACCCGCCCCGATTACCACATTCAGGCGCAGCGCCTCGCCAAAAGCCAAGACGCCCAGTGCCGTGGCAAAAGGCAGTTGCAGATAGGCGAATGGCTGCACTGCGCTGGCCTCTGCCACCTCATAGACGCGGATCAGCAGGAAATGGCTGAAGGCAGCTGTCATGCATAAAAGCCCCATCCACAGCCAATCTCCCGGCACCATGGGTTCCCAAAACCAGATGCCGATCAGCGTCATCGTCACGGCCCCGGTTGTGCCTGTCCAGAAAAAGCTGACAGCAGCGCTGTCTTGGCGCGCGGCATAGCGCGTCAGAAGGCCATAAAGCGCAAACATCAGCGCCGCCACAAGTGGGATAAGGGCAGCAGGCTGGAACACCCCAAAGCCGGGCTGCAAGATGATCAGCACCCCCACAAAGCCGATACCAATCGCCGTCCAGCGCCGCCAGCCCACCTTCTCGCCCAGGATGGGGCCAGACAACGCAGCAATCAGCAGCGGATAAACGGCAAAGACAGCATGGCTTTCTACCAGCCCCAGAACCACAAAGGCCGTGACCATGATGCAGATTTCCACGGCAAGCAACACGCCCCGAAACGCCTGCAAAAAGGGCTGTTTCGTGGCAATAGCCGCGCGCAGCCCCCCTGCCTTGCGTGCGGCCACCACAATCACGAAACTGGCGAAAAACCAGTAGCGGATCATGATGATCATAAACACGTTATATTCCCCCGCCAGATGGCGCGACACACCGTCTTGCATGGCAAAAACCAGCGCTGTGGCAACCATCAGCCAGATGCCCAGCTTATTGTTCTGCTCTGTCATGGCCTGACACCTGCGCTCATATGGCGTTTGCGGCCGAAACCGGGCTGGCGCGCAACGTCAAACCCGGCAGCGGCCAGCGCGCGGCGCACCGCCCCTGCGGCAGTATAAGTGGCAAATGTTCCCCCCGGCGCAGTGTGGCGGCCCACCTCTGCCAGCAGATCCTCTGCCCATAATTCTGGGTTTTTCGCAGGGGAAAACCCGTCCAGATACCAGGCATCCGCACGCCCCTGCCACTGGGGCAAGGTTTCGCGCGCATCGCCCAAGATAAGCGTTACATCCAGCGGCCCCAGCGCAAAGCGCGTGGCCCCTGTTGCGATGGCCGCGATCAAAGGCGCTGCATCAAGTTCCGGGAACGCGGCGAGCGCGCGGGCCATATCGGGCGCGGCCATGGGAAAGGCCTCAAAACTGGTGAAATGTATCGGGCCGGGGCACTGTGCCAGCGCGGCATGGGTGGCCAGCAGGTTCAGCCCCGTGCCAAAGCCCAGTTCCGCAATGTGAAAGCCCGCGCGCGCACGCTCTGGCAGCCCGTTGCCGCGCAAGAAGACATGGCGGGTTTCCTCCAACCCGCTTTGCAGCGAATAATAGGGATCGTCAAACCGGGCAGAGACAGGTATCCCGCCATCGCGCCAGTCGATGCTTGCTTTCTGGTGATCCATGACGCCCTACAATATGTCACATGTGAACGATCTTTTGCAGAGCGCGAGGGGAAATGACAATGGCCGATCTGACGATCATGGGCGCGGGCATTTTCGGGCTGTCGCTTGCCTTTATCTGCGCAAGCCGGGGTGCGCATGTGCGGGTGATCGAAAAACGCAGCCTTGGCGCAGGATCAAGCGGCGGCATTGTGGGCGCATTGGCCCCGCATGTGCCGGAAAACTGGAATGCCAAAAAGGCATTTCAGTTTGAGGCCCTGCGCGCGGCGGGCGCGTTCTGGCAAGATGTGGCGCAGCAGTCACGCCATGATCCGGGCTATGCGCGGCTGGGGCGGGTGCAGCCCGTGGCCGATTCGGCGTTGGAACTGGCCCATGCGCGCGCCAAATCTGCCGCTGATCTGTGGCAAGGCTTTGCAAGCTGGCAGGTGATCCCCGCGGCAGATGCGCCGGGGCTGGCGGTGCACAGCGCATCGGGCTTTGTAATTCATGATACGCTAAGCGCGCGCCTGCATCCGCGCCGCGCAGGCCGCGCGCTGGTGGCAGCGTTGCAGGCGATGGGGGCAGAGATCATCTTCGGGCCGGGCACCCCCTCTGGCCCGGTTGTCTGGGCTACGGGCCATGAAGGGCTGGCAGATCTGACACGCGATCTGGGCCGCCCGATTGGCGGGGGCGTCAAGGGCCAGTCGGTGCTTCTGCGCCATGATTGCGCAAATGCGCCGCAAGTCTTTGTCGATGGGCTGCATATTGTGCCACATCTGGATGGAACCGTGGCCATCGGTTCCACCAGCGAGCGTGATTTTACCAGCCCCGACAGCGTAGATGCCCAATGCGACGCACTGCTGGCGCGCGCCCATGCCGCTTGCCCCGCATTGCGCACGGCCCCGGTGATAGAGCGTTGGGCAGGCGTGCGCCCGCGCGCCCAAAGCCGCGCGCCGCTGCTGGGGGCATGGCCGGGGCGTGCGGGGGAATATGTGTTCAATGGCGGTTTCAAGATCGGCTTTGCCATGGCCCCCGCCTTGGCCGCGATCATGGCCGATCTGGTGCTGGAGGGGCGCGATGCGATCCCCGAAGGCTTTGGGTTTGATGGGGTGTGACAGGGGCAGAAGGCCGCGCTTGTGTTCTGCGCCTTGCACAAGATGCCAAAGGGGCAGGGTTGAGCGCTTGGGGAACATAACCCCGCGCGGAATCAAGGCCGCAGGCCGCCGCGCATCGCCGGGCCGCCCCCCGGCACGGCGATTTGGCTGCCGCTGGCGCTTAGCCTGAGTTTCGCGCGGATTTGGCCAGCATAAAGTGACATAGCCTCAAGGTAACATCGCCGCACCGCGGCCCGACGCTGCGCGGCTTTGCGAATGCCCCCCAAAGCCACCCTTCATGGCGGCACCTTCCGCCTTGCGCCGCCACCTACCGCTTGCGGCACTCCAGCCAGATTCCATCGCGCGCGCGCACTGTCATATGCGCAATCGGGACAGGGCGTTTGTCTGGCAGGGCCTGAAATTGCCACTCCAGCAACAGGCGCGCAAGGATCAGCACGGCCTCTGCCATGGCAAACCCTGCCCCCGGACAGACACGCGGCCCGGCAGAGAAGGGCAAATAGCCATCACGCGCACAAGCCTTCGTGCCCTCGCGCTGCCAACGCTCCGGGTCAAAGGCGTGGGGGTCGGGCCAAATCTCTTCATGCCGCCCCAGATGCCAGAGCGAGACAATCACTTGCGCCACGCGCTCCAGCTTGCGCTTGCGAAACACCTCTGGCCGCGCGGTTTCACGCACCAGCATGGGTACAGGCGGATACAGGCGCAGCGCCTCGCGCATGGTATCGCGGATAAGGGGCATACGGCGCAAAACCCCGAAATCTGGGGCGGTAGCGCTGTCCAGATAGGGGCGCAGCACCTCGGCCTCTTGCGCCAGCTGCGCTTGCCAATTGGGGTTTGACGCAACCAGATACAGCGCCCAAGCCAAGGCAGAGGCGCTGGTTTCATGGCCTGCAAGAAAGAAAATCGCCACCTGATCCACCATCTCGCCAGTTGTGAAACAGGCCCCTGTCTGGGGGTCGGGGGTGGTCATGATCTTGGTGGCCAGATCAGCGGGGGCCATGCCTGCGGTAATGGCCTGCATCCGCGCCTCTGTCAGCGCGGTTATCAATGCGCGAATATGCGCCGCCGTGGCGCGTGTATTGCGCGCAAAGGGGCGGGGCAACCAGCCCGGCAGACGCAGCAGGGCTGCCAGATTGACAATCGGCGCGCTGCGCTGATGGGCGCGAAAACTGTGATATACCTGCGCGGCGGTCTTATCTTCTATCGGCAGGGAAAACAGCGTGCGAAAGATGACATCCGCCGCCGCATGGCTCATCTCGGCCTCTATCTCTTGCACGCCGGGGCGCAGCCGCGCCGCACTGG
Source organism: Roseinatronobacter sp. (assembly GCA_022565265.1). GTDB lineage: Bacteria > Pseudomonadota > Alphaproteobacteria > Rhodobacterales > Rhodobacteraceae > Roseinatronobacter. Next base: position 6,448 of record JAIUNA010000060.1, read on the forward strand.
CCTGTGCCGCTGCCCACATGGCAGGAAAGCTGTCGCGCAGCCGCCCCCCTTCAAAGGCGGGGTCAATGATCCGGCGCTGGCGTGCCCAATCATCACCATTTGTGACAAACACCGAATTGCCCAGCAATAGCCGCAGCCCTTCGCGCACCCGCGCGGATTTCGGAAAATCGCGCGGGCGCTCTTGCAGCACACGCCGCCCCAGATTGGGGGTATTCAACATCACCGACTGCAAGCAGGGCTGCTTCACTTCGGCCAGTTTGGCGGGGTATCGCCGGGCGGGCTGGGTAGACAGGATATCGGCGCGAAACAGCGCCAGATGCTTCCACAAAGGTACGCGGTCGGGCCTGTGGTCGGGCATGGGGGGCAGAAGGGGAGGGGGGGTGCTCATGTCAGGCGCTGGCTTTGCGGCAGATAGCAGGCATGGCGCGTGCTGGCCGATGATTTGCGGCCCCGGAACCGCTCTGCCAGCGCCAAGGGGCCTGCGGTAATCAGGAAATAATCATAATCCTTGGGCGCATCAAAGGCACAGAGATATTGAAAATGCAGCCGGAAATAGCGCCGCTTGTATTTGCGATATGTGGCGGGCGTCAGGCTTTGGCTGAAGGCGGCAGAGATGACGATGGGCCAGCGCTTGCCCGTCGCAGGGGCCGCGCCAGAGCAGGACACCGGATCACATAGCGCATAACAACAGCCATCACCGGGCGCGGTGACATCCAGCCAGAACAGGGCGTCCGAATGCGCCAGATAGCGCAGATCGGCGCGCAAGCCATGGGCTTGCGGCAGGTAGGATTGCATGGGCACAGCATGACCAAGCGACAGGAATGCCAGCTTGCCAGCCTGCGCCCAAGGCTCTGCCCCGCCTGCGCGGATCACCCGCGCCAGCACCGACACACCCAGATGCACACCAGAGGAATGGCCCACCACCAGCACTTCATCCAGTTCCGGGTCGCGCAGCGCCGCGCCAATACGGGCGGCAAATTCATCCAGCCGCGCGTCCAGCGCGGGCGGGTTCTGGCCCCTGTGCTTGGCGGTGAAGGCGAAATCCAACAGCAGGTAATGCACGAAAAACCGCCCATCAATCTTGCGAAACCCCTGCAAGACAGGGCCAACCACCCCCCGCCCCAGCAGATAGGCCAGCCATGCAGGCAGCATATGCGCCAGCCCCCAGCCCAACGCGAACGCCACCAACAGCGCCACAGCCAGCTGGCCCAGAAGCATGACAACCGGATACATGGCCGCAATTCCGGGGCCAGCGCGCAGCCGGAACAGGCGCAGCAAAACCCCGCTGGCCAGGTAAATCCATGCCGTTTTCAGCAACAAAACATAGGTAGCCAGAATACCCGGCTGCATGGATTCTTTCACAATGTCCGACCATTGCAGGATCGTTACCTCTGTCTCGCAGCACTGCCCCTCTACTTCGGCTGTCACGCTCCAGCCATATGGCCCCGGCCCGCTTCGGGGGCGCTGGGTGATGGTATAGCCCGATATCCGCGCCTGATCGGCAGCTTCGCAGCGATACAGTTCGCGGTAGCGGCGCGGCGGAAATGGGTCATATCCGGGAAGGTAATAGACATGGCGCCGCCGCACGGGCGGGCGTGGGGCATGGTTGTAATCTGCCTCTGTCTGCATTGGATATGCCTGCGTTTTTGCAAGCGGTAGCGCAGAAATCTGGCAAGATTATGCCCTTGGGGCAAGGTGCGCATCCCGGCCATGGGCGCGGCGGCCTCAGGCCCAGATCGCCTGCATGTCCACGCTTAGGCGCGCGCCCAGTTCGCGCGCAGCGTGCTCCAGCCCTGCCCACTCCGCCCCGCGCGCCGCGAATAATGTGGCCTGAGAGCACAAAACAGGCGCATCGCGCAGAATTTTCAGGTGGTTGGCGCGCAATGTCTCGCCTGTCGAGGTGATATCGGCAATCGCCTCTGCCGTCAGGTTTTTGACGGTGCCTTCGGTCGCGCCCTGACTATCTACCAGCTGGTAATCCGCCACCCCATGCGCGCGCAGATAGTCGCGCACAAGGCGGTGATATTTCGTGGCAATGCGCAGCCGGAACCCATGCTGCGCCCGAAAAGCGGCGGCGGCGGCATCCAGATCATCCAGTGTTTCCACATCCACCCATGCCTTGGGCACAGCGACAATCAGATCGGCCTGGCCAAAGCCCATGAGTGCAAGCTCTGCCACCTGCGTTTCCCAATCGCCCAGTTCCTCGCGCACAAGGTCTGATCCTGTCACCCCAAGGTGAATGCGCCCTGCCGCCAATTCGCGCGGGATTTCGGCGGCAGAGAGAAGCACCAGCTCTACCCCGTCCACCCCTTCCACAGCGCCTGCATATTCGCGCGCCTCGCCTGTGCGTTTCAGGCTGATCCCGCGTTCGGAAAACCAATCGAAGGTTTTCTCCATTAACCGCCCTTTGGAGGGCACGCCGAGCTTTATGCTCATATCTTAGCCCCCAATTTGGCCAATATTTCGGGCCGGATTACGCCCCCCACAGCCGGGATGGCGCGGCCCTGCCCCAGAACGGCTGTCAGCGCATCATAGCGCCCGCCTGTTGCCACAGGCGGCAGATCCTCGCGCAGACTGACAAAGCCAAAGACAAAGCCATCGTAATATTCCATCGTCGTGCGCCCGAAACTGGCCTCAAAGGGCAGCGTCTGCGGGTCTATCCCGGCCTTTGCCAGCGCCCTGAGCCGCGCGTCCAGCCGATCCAGCGCAGGCCCAAGCGCGGGCCATTTTTCCGCGCGCATGCGGGCCAGCGCTTCGCTGGCCGGGGCGGCAAGCGCCAGCAGCGCTTCCAGACTGGCCACCTGCGCGCGCGGGATAGGCGGCGTTTCGGCGTCGGCCAGCAAGCGGACCACGCGGGCTGCAATCTCGGCCTCGCTGCGCAGCCCAACCATCTGCCCGGCCTCTTGCATCAGGCGCGCAGCGGGGGCACGGCGCAGCGTTGCAACCAGTTCTGCGCGGGCCTCTGCCAGCGGGCCATGCCCGCCCATCCGCTCCAACAGCGCGCGAAAGCGGCGGGGCCGCCAGATATGGCGCAACAGTGCCGCCTTGCGCTCTGGGCTGGTCTGTAGCCCTGCAACAGCGGCTTTCAGAATGCCGATATCACCCGTTACAGGGCGCAGTTCATAGCCTTTGAGCAGCCGGGAAAACAGGGCAAATACTTCCGCATCGGCCTGTGCAGGGTCATCGCGGGCAAACAGCTCATAGCCCACTTGCAGATATTCCCGCGCCCGCATGCCTGCCCGCGCTCCTGTCTGTTTGCGAAAGACAGGCCCGGCATAGCAATAGCGCGCAGGCTCTGCCCCGCCCGTCATATGGGCTTGCACCACAGGCACAGTAAAATCCGGGCGCAGCATCATTTCGCCCAAAGCGGGATCATGGGTCACGAAAGCGCGCGCGCGAATATCCTCGCCATAAAGATCAAGCAGCGTTTCGGCAGGTTGCAGGATATCGGCAGCCACCGGAACTGCGCCCGCTGCCTGCATGTCAGTCAGCAATGAGGCGGCAAGGCGCTCTGGCTCTGTCATCCGTGCCGCCCCATAATGGCGCGCACGGTCTGCACCAGTTCGGCAAGCGGCACTTCCACCTGTGCGGGCTGCGCCTTCCATTCTTCCAGACTGGCCTCTTGCGCCAGTTTCGCACCCAAAATCAGGTCTTTCACCTGCACCACCCCGCGCGCGGCCTCATCCTCGCCCTGAATGATCGCCACAGGGCTTTGGCGCTTATCCGCATATTTCAGCTGATTGCCAAAATTCTTGGGGTTGCCCAGATACATTTCCGCGCGAATGCCCGCCGCGCGCAGAGTGCTGACCATGCCCATATATTCGGCCATGCGGGTGCGATCCATGACTGTCACAACCACTGGCCCTTGCGCCTCTGGCGTGCCCCGGCCCTTTGCGGCAAGGGCGGCCAGCAGGCGATCCACCCCAATACTTACACCAGTTGCAGGCACAGCCTGCCCCGTGAAACGCTTGACCAGATCATCATAGCGCCCGCCCCCCGCGACAGAGCCAAACTGGCGCGGGCGGCCTTTTTCATCGGTGATTTCAAAGGTCAACTCGGCCTCGAACACAGGGCCAGTGTAATAGCCAAGGCCCCGCACGACCGAGGGGTCGATGATAATCCGGTCGGGGCCATAGCCTTGGGCGTCCAGCAAGGCCGCGATTTCTTCAAGTTCAGCTACACCCTCTTCGCCGACTTCAGAACCCCCGACTATATCTCTTAGATGATGAACAGTCGCCTTGTTTCTTATATTGCGAGCGCGTCCAGACTTACTATCGCCGCCAGCGGCATGAACTAAGGTGGACGCATATTGTTTAGAAACCTCTACCGCTGCATCTACTTGTGCGCTAAGTATCGAGGATACCGTTTGATTTGCAGTCACAAACCGCATAATTACGGTGCACTGTGCGCTCGTTAACCCCGCACCCTTCGTAAAATCCCCCGACGCATCTTTGCGCCCCTCGCCCAACAGCGCGCGCACGCCGTCCACGCCCAAGCGATCCAGCTTGTCAATCGCGCGCAGCACGATCCCGCGCTCTGCCTCGAAGCGCGAGGGGTCAGCGGGGTCGAGTATCCCCGCAACCTCCATCACCCCATTGAGCACCTTGCGGTTATTCACGCGGATCACATAATCCCCGCGCGCAATGCCCACCTCTTCCAACGCATCCGACAGCATGGCGCAAATTTCGGCATCCGCTGCCACAGAGGCCGCGCCAACCGTATCTGCATCACACTGATAAAACTGCCGAAACCGCCCCGGCCCCGGCTTTTCATTGCGCCAGACCGGCCCCATCGCATAGCGGCGGTACGGGCTGGGCAGATCATTGCGGTATTGCGCCGCCACCCGCGCCAAAGGGGCTGTCAGATCATAGCGTAGCGCCAGCCAATCGCCCTCTTCTTCCCATGCGAAAACGCCCTCATTGGGCCTGTCCACATCGGGCAAAAACTTTCCCAGCGCCTCTACCGTTTCCACAGCCGAGGTTTCCAGCGCGTCAAACCCATAGCGGTGATACACAGCCGCGATCTTGTCGAGCATGGTTTTGCGCGCGCCAACCTCGTGGGCGAAATAGTCGCGAAAGCCCTTTGGTGTTTCGGCCTTGGGGCGTCTTTGGCCCTTGTCTTTCGCCATCGCGGCACTCTCCTTGGCATGGTGCGGCCCCCGCTTAGCCCAAGGCTGCGCGCGGGGCAAGTCTGCTCACACCTGCGCTATCGTTTGGCCCGTGATACCCGCAGCATATTGGGGCGCATGCGCCTCTGGCCACAATATGCAGCTTATCCACAGCTTTCCCACAGCAATATACAATTTGCCCCCACCCCCCGATTCCTGCTACCCTGCCGCAAAAGACAGGCATATTTGGTGGGCAGGGCATGAACGAGATTACGGCGATCCGGTCGCAAGACAATGGCGCAGAAGCCGGGCTTCCCCATAATATAGAGGCAGAGCAACAGCTTCTGGGTGCGATCCTTGTCAATAACGATGTTTATGACCGCATCTCCTCGCTGGTAAAACCAGAGCATTTCTTCGATCCCGTCCATCAGCGGATTTTCGAAATTGCCAGCGCGCGTATCCGCAAGAATGCGCTGGCCTCTCCGGTCACGCTCAAGGCCTTCATGGAAGAAGATGCCGGGCTGAAAGATCTGGGCGGCCCTGCCTATCTGGTGCGCATTGCCGCCGCCGCGATTTCTGCCTATGCCGCGCGCGATTATGCCCAGATGATCTATGAATTCGCTGTGCGGCGCGATCTGATCCGGCTGGGGCAGGATATTTCGGCGCGCGCGGCGCAGATGGATGTCAGCTCAGAGCCGAAAGAGCAGATCGTCGAGGCCGAACAGCGCCTCTATAAACTGGCCGAACAGGGCGTCGCCGAGCGCGGCTTTCAAAGCTTTTTGAAGGCGGTGACAGATGCAGTGAACATGGCCAATGCCGCCTATCAGCGCGATGGCGGGCTTGCAGGCATTTCAACCGGGCTGATTGATCTGGATAAAAAACTGGGCGGGCTGCATCCGTCCGATCTGATCATCCTTGCCGGGCGCCCCTCTATGGGCAAAACCTCGCTGGCCACGAATATCGCCTTCAACATCGCCAAAGCCTATAAGCGCGGGCTAAAGCATGATGGCAGCGAGGGGGCCGTGAATGGCGGTGTGGTCGGATTCTACAGCCTGGAGATGAGCGCCGAACAACTTGCCGCGCGCATCCTGTCAGAGGCCGCCGAAGTGCCCAGCGAACAAATTCGCCGCGGTGATATGACAGAGGCCGAATTTCGCCGCTTTGTCGAAGCGGCCAAAGCGCTGGAATCCTGCCCGCTTTATATAGATGATACCCCTGCGCTGCCCATCAGTCAGGTGGCGGCGCGCGCGCGCAGGCTCAAGCGCACCCATGGGCTGGATGTGCTGATGGTGGATTACCTCCAGCTCTTGCGCGGAACCTCCAAAGAAAGCCGGGTGCAGGAAGTCTCTGAAATCACCCAAGGGCTGAAGGCCATCGCCAAGGAACTGAATATCCCTGTCATCGCGCTCTCACAGCTCTCGCGGCAAGTGGAATCGCGCGAAGACAAACGCCCCCAACTCTCCGATCTGCGCGAATCCGGCTCGATCGCACAAGATGCCGATGTGGTGATGTTCGTCTATCGGGACGAGTATTACCGCGAGCGCGAAAAACCTTCTGAAGATGATCTGGATAAAATGGCCGCATGGCAGGCCAAAATGGAATCTGTGCATGGCAAGGCCGAAGTGATTATCGGCAAACAGCGCCACGGGCCAATCGGCACGGTCGAACTCAGCTTCGAAGGGCGCTTTACCCGCTTTGGCAATCTGGTCAAACCCTGGCAGCAAGGCGAACAGGGGTTCTGATCCCACCACACCCCCCCACCCCCACGGCTTTCATCTTGGCAAAAATATCCCGGGGGGAAGGCCCAAAGGGCCGGGGGGCCGCGCCCCCCTTCGCCCTTTGCCACAGGGCGGCGCACTCAGAATGCCTTGCGCGCCCGCAAGGCCGCGCCAATCGTGCCATCATCCAGATAGTCCAGCTCGCCCCCCATCGGCACGCCTTGTGCCAGCGCTGTCACTGCCAGCCCCAGCCCCGATAGCGCATCGGCGATGTAATGCGCCGTTGTCTGGCCATCCACGGTTGCGCCCAAGGCAAGGATCACTTCGCGCACGCCTTCCGCCTGCACCCGCGCCATCAGATCAGGAATGCGCAGATCCTCCGGCCCCACGGCATCCAGCGCCGACAGCGTGCCGCCCAGCACGTGGTAGCGGCCCTTGAACACGGCGCCGCGTTCCATTGCCCACAGATCGGCCACATCCTCGACCACACAAATCTCGCCTGTGGCGCGTTTGGGATCGCAGCATATCTCGCATAGCGGCAGGTTTGAGATATTGCCGCAGCAGGCGCAGGTCTGGGCCGATTGCGCCACGCGCTCCAGCGCGGCCAGAAGCGGGCGCAGCGCCATATCGCGGCGCTGGATCAGATGCAGCACCGCGCGCCGGGCCGAACGCGGGCCAAGCCCCGGCAGCCGCGCAAGCTGGGTGATCAGCGTCTCGATCTCATTGGGCGCCTTGTCCAAGGGTGTGGGCCTCACATCGGGGGCATCATGCCGGGCGGCAGGCCAAGCGCTTCGGCCATCCGCGCCATTTCCTCGCGCGAGCGTGCTTCTGCGCGCGCCTGTGCATCCTTTATCGCGGCCAAGATCAGGTCTTCCACCACTTCCTTGTCATCGGCATTGAAGATTGACGGGTCGATATCCAGCCCCGTCAATTCGCCCTTCGCTGTGGCGGTTGCCTTTACCAGCCCTGC
>JAIUNA010000061.1 GCA_022565265.1 Roseinatronobacter sp.
TGGCCATTGGCCGTTCGATTGTGCGTGATCCCAAGGTTTATCTGTTTGATGAGCCGCTTTCCAATCTGGATGCAGCGCTGCGCGTGGCCACGCGGATAGAGATTGCCAAGCTGAAAGAGAGCATGCCCAATTCGACCATGGTATATGTGACCCATGATCAGGTAGAGGCAATGACGCTTGCAAGCCGGATTGTGGTTCTGGCGGGTGGGGGCATTGCGCAGGTTGGCACACCTCTGGAGCTGTATGAGCGCCCGAATGGCGAATTTGTGGCGCAGTTTATCGGCTCTCCGGCCATGAATCTTTTGCCCGGAGAGGTGATGGAGACCGGCGCGCAAAGCCGCATAAAACTGGCGGGCGGGGGCACGGCGCTGGCCGATATTCCCACCACCGGGGCGGATATGGGGCTGGCTGTCAATCTGGGGGTGCGGCCCGAAGATCTGGTGGCCACGGATGGCGAAGATTATCTGTATCAGGGCGAAGTGGAATTGCTGGAAGCGCTGGGCGAATTGACAGTGTTGTATTTCAAGCCCGAAACGCCCGGCGCGGCCCCTGTTCTGGCCAAGCTTGGCGGGATTCATACCGGGCTGAAGGGCAAGCGGGTGCGGCTGAAGGCCGATCCCTCCAAGATACATTTGTTCCATAACAAGATATCGTTGCTGTATCGCTAAGATGGCGCGGCTCATGCTTTGAATATTGCAATCCACCGGGCCAAACTGCCGCCATGAAATGCAAAACGCCGCCCCGTTGGGGGCGGCGTTTTTGTGCAATGCTCTGCGCTTTCAGGCGCTGCGGAACTGGCGCATCAGGAAATCGGGCACATGATCGCCCATGCCCACCACTGCGCCGCGCTGGTCGTTGCGGTTATCGCCGCGTTCGGGGCGGTTGCGCCCCTGCGTGGGTGCACCGCGCGGCCCGCGTGCGGCCTTGGCATCTTCAAACTGGTGCAACTGTGCCTTTTCCGGCTGTGGTGCTTCGGCCTTGGGCTTGGCTGCGGGTGTTGCCGTGGCCTGAACTGGGGCCTGAACTGGGGCCTGAACTGGGGCCGGAACTGGCGCCGGAATTTGGGCCTGTGCCTCTGGCGCGGGTTTGGCGCGGGGCTTGCGATCGCGGTCTCGTGTGCGGCTGCGCGGGCGCTCGCTCTCGGCCTCCGGGGTTTCTGTCGGGGTGGCGATATCGGGGGCTGTGCCGCGTGGCAGGGGCTTTTGCAGCAGGGCTTCGATCTGATCCAGATATTTCTGATCGGCGGGAACCATCAGCGAAATCGCCTTGCCAGAGCGGCCCGCGCGGCCTGTGCGGCCAATGCGGTGAACGTAATCTTCCGGGTGCGATGGCAGATCGTAATTGATAACATGGCTGACAGAGGGCACATCGAGGCCGCGCGCCGCGACATCAGAGGCAATCAGCAGGCGCAATTCGCCCTCGCGGAATTTCTCCAAGGGGCGGGTACGGACGGATTGATCCAGATCGCCATGGATGGGCGCTGCATCGAATTTGTATTTTTGCAGCGATTTCGAGAGGATATCCACATCTACCTTGCGGTTGCAGAAGATCACCGCATTTTCGATCTTGTCGCCTTCGGCCTTGATGATGGCGCGCAGCGCCTCGCGCTTGAGTTTCGCGGCCCCATCGCGGCGAGTGGCGGGAAGTTCGATCAATTCCTGTGCAATCGTCTCGGACGCTGTGGCCTGACGGGCAATTTCAATCCGCGCGGGGTTGGAGAGGAAGGTATTTGTAATACGCTCAATCTCTGGGGCCATGGTGGCGGAATAGAAGAATGTCTGGCGGGTGAAAGGGGTAAGGCCGAAAATCCGCTCGATATCGGGGATGAACCCCATATCCAGCATGCGGTCGGCCTCGTCCACGACCATCACTTCCACACCTGTCAGCAGCAATTTGCCGCGCTCGAAATGATCCAGCAGGCGGCCCGGTGTGGCAATCAGCACATCTACGCCGCGATCAATCAGTTTGTCTTGCTCGCCAAAGGCCACGCCGCCGATAAGCAGCGCCTTTGTCAGGCGGGTATATTTGGCATAGGTATCGAAATTCTCGGCCACCTGCGCGGCCAGTTCGCGCGTGGGTGCCAGCACCAGCGAGCGCGGCATGCGTGCCCGCGCGCGGCCCCGGCCAAGGCGGGTGATCAGCGGCAGGGTGAAAGAGGCCGTCTTGCCTGTGCCCGTCTGCGCAATCCCAAGCACATCGCGCCCTTCAAGCGCGTGGGGGATGGCTTGCGCCTGAATGGGTGTGGGCGTGGTATAGCCCGCTTCGTCAATGGCCTTGAGTACCTTCGGGTCAAGCTTCAGGTCGGAAAATTGGGTCATATGCGTCCATGATTGCGCGGCATCGGGCCGCGTTGGGTTTGGGACGCCCGATTTTCGCGCCCCGCTTGCGGAAAGCTGATCATACAGCGCTTTGCCACATAGGGCATAATTGGCCAAAGGTCAATCTTGCGGGTGGGTGGCGGCAAAAAACCTGCGATATATTTGACGCAATCCCGCGTTTGACCCGTTGCAGCGGCTTTGCAACCGCGTTAGATAGCGTCTTGTTGTGCGGGTGTGGCGGAATGGTAGACGCGAGGGTCTCAAACACCCTTTCCGCAAGGAGTGTCGGTTCGACTCCGACCACCCGCACCAATGTTCCGCGTGGGTTGAAACGCGCGGCGTGACTGTGTAGGACGCTGGGCAAGGTATCCAGACCGCAGTTCTTGCAAGGGCAATTCATGGCACGCATAACCAAAGCCGTTTTTCCTGTGGCAGGGTTTGGCACGCGTTTTCTGCCTGCAACCAAAGCCATGCCGAAAGAATTGCTGCCCATTATCGACAAGCCGATTGTGCAATTCGCCGTGGAAGAGGCCGTGGCGGCGGGAATCACCGAGTTGATCTTTGTCACAGGCCGCAACAAGCGCGCTGTGGGCGATCATTTCGATGCCAATCTGGAATTGGAAAACCAGCTTATGGCCAAGGGCAAGAAAGAGTTGCGCGATATGGTGCGCAATATCGTGCCCGAAGGCGTGGCCTGTATTTTTGTGCGCCAGCCAGAGCCGCTGGGGCTGGGGCATGCGGTGCTTTGTGCCGCCCCTGCGGTGGGGGATAACCCTTTCGCCGTTTTGCTGGCCGATGATCTGATGCGTGGCGCGCTGTTGCCAACTGCGGCGCTGGTGGATGCGTTTGCGAAAAACCCGCGCTCTATTCTCTCTGTCTCGGAAGTGCCGTTATCGGAGGTTTCCAAATACGGCATTCTGCGGCTGGGCGTGCCCGCCGAGGATGGTATGATCTCTGTTGCCGGGCTGGTGGAAAAGCCCGATCCCGCGCAAGCGCCCTCGCGCATGGCCTCTTTCGGGCGCTATGTGTTCACGCCGGAAATTTTTGATCTGCTGCGCGTGCTCCAGCCCGGTGCGGGTGGGGAAATCCAGCTTGCCGATGCGATCGACCAACTCGCTGCGCAAGGCAAGGTTTCGGCCATTCTAAACCCCTCTATGCGCTATGATTGCGGCGATAAGTTTGGCTATCTGACAGCGATTGTCGATACCGCGCTGGGTGATCCTGTCTATGCCGATCGCTTTGCCGCGCTGCTGCGCGACAGGCTGGCAAAACAGGCCGCGCAAGACGCCGCCGAATAGGCAGGCAGGCCAAACGCAACCTCTGATTGTTGGTTTCTCTGTGCGTTGCAGGGGTTGCTTAACGCACCCTAAAGACATTAACTATACTCAAAAGTTGACAAACCTCTTTCAGCGCCTGCCCCTTTGTGCCACACTCTGCCAGAATTTAACCAAGAATTTATTTTAAGATGAGAGGCCCAGAATGACCCGCCACACGCCCGAATTGAATAATTGCGTGCCGCAGGCCCCCGCGATGGCCGGGGCCAATACGCCGGAGGGGCGGGCTTTTGTTCAGGAGTGGATCGCGCGCAACCAAAAGCGGCTTGCGGCTGGCTTGGGCGCAACCGTCCTTGCGCTGCCCCTTTTGGCAGAGGCGCAGGCCGTGGGGCCACTGGTGAATGTGGCGGATATCGCAGGCGTGCGCTCTGTCGCGCTGGGGGCCGATGGCAGCGCGCAACTGGTGCTTGCCAATGGCCAGCAAGTGCAGGTTGCGGCCAGTGCGGTGCAGGTTGGTGCGAATGGTGCGGTGCTGGTTACGCAAGCCGCCGCGCAGATGGTGGCCGAAGTGGTGGCCAGTGTGGCTGCGGCCGGTGGCGGTGTTGTGGCCGGGGCTGCGGGCGGGCTTGGCGGCGGCGCTGCGGCGGCGGGCATTGGCCTTGGGGTTGCGGCGGCAGGGGCTGCGGCGGGTGGCGGTGGTGGCAGTAGCCCCGCGCCAGAGCAGCTTTTGCGCCTGAATATCGAAAGCTTTGCCGCGCCGCAAAGCCTGAGCCAGATTTTTGGCTCTGTTGCGGCGGATGTGCTGCCAACGGATAGTGTGACAGTAACGCTGGGGGCGGATAGCGCCGCGCAGACACTTCATGTCAGCTATAACACCAGTGAGAGCGCGTGGCAGATTGACGGGATCACGGGCACTGAGCTGGCCGCGCTTTTGCAAGGCCGCCAGCCCCTCAGCTTCACCGCCACGCGCACCCCGGAAGAGGGGCCAGCAACAGAGATAACCGGCAGCGTAAATGCCTTCATCGACACAATCGCGCCAGAGATTGCGATAACAGAAGTCGCGGGCGGGGATAATGTGCTCAACGCCGCTGAACAGGCCGATGCGCTGGTGGTTTCGGGCACAACCGATGCCGAGAACGGGCAGGTTGTGACGGTTCAGGTTTTGGAGGAAGGCGAGGTTATCGCCACCGGCACAGCCACTGTCACCGATGGCACATGGAGCGCGCGAATTGCCACAACCACCTTGCAGGATGCTGCAAGCTACAGTCTGCGCGCCACTGTGTCTGATGCGGCAGGCAACCCTGCCGCCAGCCCGGCGAGTGGCAGTGTGACAACAGATTTCAGCGCCGCTATCAGCATCGTCACTGTGCCAGAACTCACCACCGCCGCCACATTCTTTGATCTGGTCATCAGCGGCACAACCACAGATGTGGGTGCAGGCCGCGCGGTGAGTGTCAGTTTTGCGGGTGTCACCTATCCTGCGGGCACAACCGATAGCGCTGGCGCATGGTCTGTCACCATCCCGCAATCTGTGCTGGCGGAGCTGCGCGATGCGGACACAAGCCCCATTCCGCTAAGCGCGCCTGTGACAGATGCCGCCGGAAACACGGCCACCGCGATTGCACCGCAAACACCAACTTACAGCGCCCCCAGCCTGACCATCACCACCCCGGCTGCCGATCTGGTGCTCAATGGCACAACGGCGGCGCAAGACCTTGAGATAAGCGGCCAGACAGTGCCCGGCGCCTCTGTTGTGGTGCAGATTGGCAGCGTCACCCTTGATGCGGTTCATGCCGGTACTGATGGCGCATGGACAGCTACCGCCACCACCCTGCCCGCCGATGGCAGCTATACCATCACCGCCAGCGCCACGCTTAACAATATAACTGTCGCCACCCCCGCCACTGTCGGGCTGGTGATTGATACCGCCGCCCCCGTTGTGACCATCACCGATGCAGGCGTTGGCACAGATGGGGTGCTGAATGCGGCAGAGCGTGAGGCAGGTTTCACCATTTCCGGCACAGTAGCGGATGCAGGCACAGCCGATCTGACCACGCTGCAACTGACGGTCGAACTGGTTGTTGGCAGCAATGCCCCAATTCCGCTGCAAGCGACAATCGCGGCAAATGGCAACTGGACAGCCCCCGTGCCTGCCGGGGTGGATTTGCCCGATGATGCCACGATCCAGATCCGCGCCTCTGCCACAGATGCGGCGGGCAACTCGGATGCGCCCCGGACAGCAGATTTCACCACTGATTACACTGCCAGCATCGAGGTGAGTGATTTCACCATCACCACGATCAACCGCTTTACCGGCCTGACAGTGACAGGCACAAGCGCGGGGGTGGAAGCAGGCCAAACAGTTACCCTGCGGTTGGGTGATGCGGAGTCTACCGGCCCCGTTGCCGCAGATGGCACATGGAGCGTTTTGGTTCCCAAAGAAGTCATAGCGGAATTGCAAACGGGCACTAACGTGAGTGTAAGCGCCAGCCTGTCGGATGTTGCAGGCAACCCCGCCAGCGCCACGGCCACCATCACGCCTAATTTCTCGCAACCCCCGCTCACCATCACCAGCCCGGCGGATGGCGCTTTCATCAATGCGGCCACTGCGGCCGGGGATCTGGTGATCTCTGGCCTTGCCATTCCGGGGCAGGAAGTGACCCTTGTCACCCCGGCTGTTTCCGGCGGGCTTTCTGACACTGCCGATAGCACAACAGGGGAATGGAGCATCACCATCCCCAATGGCGCTTTGCCCAGCACAGATGGGCCGGTCGGCCTGCAAGTTTCGATCACGATTGACGGGGTGAGCGAACAGGCAAGCCTAACCCTCACCCGCGATGCAACCCCGCCCGCCCTGACGCTGGAAACCGAAGTGACAGAGGCCGGGCTTGTGGTATCGGGCACAGCTTCGCCTGATGTAAGTGAAGTTACGCTTGATGTTTTAGGAACCGAATATACGCTTCAGGTTACAGATGAACGCTGGAGCATTACCATCCCAGGGGAAGAGCTGCCTAAGACTGTTCCCGCTGTTGCGCAGGTCACGGTCACAGCAAACGATTCCGCAGGCAACCCCGCGACGCCGCAAAGCGATGATATCCCCGTCATATTGTCCGTTGATAATATCGGCACAGATGGCGCGCTTATCTTGACGGAAACGGGCGATGTCGCTTTTTCAGGCCGCGCATTCGGTGTGCAGGCCGATCAGGTGGTGACAATCAGCGCAGGCGGCCAGCAGGTGGGCACAGCCACAGTTGCGGCCGATGGCACATGGACAACCAACATCGCGCGACCCAGTATCGCGGCGGGTGAGACTGTGAGCTACAGCTTTGCGGTATCCAATGCCTCTGGCGCGAAAACCGCAGACACTACGGGCGATTTGGTGGGGTATTTGCCCTCGGTCTTTTCCGCTGTTTTCACTGGGTTTGATACAAACCTAAATTTCTTTATTGCCACAGAATTGGATAACGCCACTGGACGGACGATCCAAAGCTTCAGCTTTACTATGGATTATGATCCTTCAGTTGTCACACTAATCCCCGCTGCGCGCACCGAGATTGACTCTGGAAATCCTGACCAGCCTGAGACCGCAGCTACCGGGGGGCTTCACCCAACCATCGCTCTGGGTGAACGCACGCCTAATGAAGATGCAAATGGCTCTGTGCAAGTATTCGGTATCCGTTTGATTGGCCGCATTAATGCCTCGGATCTTGAGGCAGCACCAATTTATGTGTTCGATATGGGATATAATGCTCCTAACGAACAAATTATCATCACCCTAAGAAATGTGCAGGCAAATGGCATATCGGTCGGCTCCACCGTCAGCTATACTGGCACAAATGCTGACGACACTATTATTGCGGCAAATGTGGATACCGTCATCCGAGGCGGTGGTGGCAATGACATTATCAACGTCTCTGCCCCCGGTGTGAACACGATTATTTTCGAGGCTGATCCTGATGCGAATGGCGAGGATGAGATCACCGGCTTTACCGTTGGTGGGGCGCTGGCGGATCGGATCGCGTTTTTCTTCAGCGACAGTTTCCCGGAATCAGCGCTGCGGGGGGATTTGTTTCAGCTTTTGGCGGGGGGCGCACAGATTGAAGCGGGGGTTGGCTTTGTGGTGTTTACCACCGAAGTCTCTGAAGAGGACAGCCTTGCTGTGCTGAATGCCTTGGCGTTGGGGGCGAACCAGACGATTTTCGCGCTTGGTGCGGATGACGAGGGCGGTGGGCTGCTTTGGGTGCAGGCAGATGGGGCAGGCCAAGTTGTGGAGGCCGGGGTTCGGATGCTTGCGGAATTCACCGATCTCAGCGCGGCTGATCTGGCGCAATTTTCTTCGGCCAATATTCTGGGCTTCGAGCAATTCGTTTGATGGTCTGGTTGCCCAACCAACAGGCCCCGGCGCGATGAGTGGCGGGGCACAGCTAACCCCTGTCAGCGCCGCGCGGCATGGGGGCAAGCGGTGGCGGCGTTTCGCCTCTTACAGCTTTGTGCAGGATCACCCCCTCGTGCCGATTGTACTGGGCGAGCATGAGCAGGTGGCGGCCAGCCTGCCGATTGTCTTTGCTCCTCTGCCCGGTGGGCTATGGCCTGTGGCGCTAACGCGGCTTGGGCCAGATTGCGCGCTGGTGGCGGCCAATGGGGTGTGGCGGGGGGCTTATGTGCCCTCGGTTTTGCGGGTGCATCCGTTTCAGGCGCAAGTGGCCAAGGGCACAGAATTTGTGCTGATGGTGGATGAGGGCAGCGGGCTGGTGACAGAGGATCCGCGCGATGAGCCGTTTTTCACTGAAAGCGGCGATCTGGCCCCGGCCTTGGCGCAGGTGCTGGAATTTTTCCGCACCCGCGCGCAGGCCGAATTGCGCACCCGCGCGGCGATGGCGGAAATCCTGCGCGCGGGCCTGTTGCAGCCCTTTGCGCTGCGCCCGGCCAGCGCGCGGCCAGCGGGCGCGATGCTGGAGGTAAACCCGGAACGGCTGGCCGCGCTGGGGCGCAGCGAATTGGCCGGGCTGCACCGCACGGGCGCGCTGGGTCTGGTGCATGCGGCCGGTGTTGCGCGCCATCATCTGGGGTTTCTGGCGCAGGCCGAGGAATTTGCGGCCCAATCTTGCGGGGTGCAGGCCCCTTCGGCGCGGCCTGCAATTTCGGGCGGGGTTGATCCTGCGCTTGCAGGGTTTTTCGATGCGCTGGCAAATGCGCAGGCGCTGGATGCGCCCGCGTTTCTGGCAGGGCCAAAGGCGGGGCGGGGATGAGAGTTGCCATACCCCTCCCAAGTGGCGCTTTTGCGCAGCGGTTTTGCATGTCTGGCATGGGGTGGGTGCGCTGATGGGGCTGTGGTTTTTGCGCGCGCCTTTATGGTGTGGTGTGGCTGTGGCGCTGCTTGCGGGCTGCGCGCCGCGCCCTGATCTGGCGGGGCTGCGCGCCCAGTTCGATGGCCCGGCAGAGCTGCGCGCCGCGCGGGTGGGCACAGAGATTGCGTCTACCGGCTTTGGCCGGCAGGTGGAGCGCGCGGTTCTGGGCCATCCGCAACTGGCGGTGGCCAGCGCGGGGCTGCGTGGGGCGCAGGCACGCGCGGATATGGAGGCGCGGGGATTTTACCCGCAATTTGCGCTCTCGGCCACTTTGGGTACGCTGGTGAATGGTGCGGTTGGCGGGGGCAGTATCACGCCGCTATTGCGGGTAACGCAGCTGGTATATGACGGGGGCGCATCGGCCAGCCGTCAGGTTGCGGCACAGGCGCGGGTGTTTGAAACCCAGGGCGGGCAGCAGGAGATTGCGGCGGCGCTGGCGCTTTCGGCGGTGGCGGGCTGGCATGATCTGCATGCGGCGCGGGCGCGGGCGCGGATTGCGGCGGAGAATATCCGCGCTCATGACATCGCGCTTTCGCAGGTGCAGGCGCGGGCCGAGGCCGGTGCAAGTGGCAGCGCAGAGACATTGACAGCGCAGGCGCGACTGGCCAGCGCGCGGGCGCGCGCAGCAGAGGCTGCGGCGCGTGTGGATCGCGCCGAGGCCGGGTTTGCGGCGGTGTTTGGCCAGCGCGCGGCGGAAGATCTGGCACAGCCCCCCGTTGCACCCAGCCTGCCCGATCAGGCCGAGGATGTGTTGATCGCGCAAAGCCCGCGCATGCGCGGGCTGAATGCGCGCATTGCTGCGGCAAAGGCCGATCTGGCGGGGGTGCAGGCGCAGCGTTTCCCGCGCATTGCGATAGATGGCACAGCGCAGCGCGGGAGTTCGCGCGCAACGCTGGATGTGGCGCAGGAACCCGCCGCAATTGGCAATCGTCAGGCGCGCATCCGGGCCGCAGAAGCGCAGCTTGCCAGCGTGGAGGCAGAGCGCGCGGGGCTGGAGCGTGATATCGCACGTGCGTTGTCGGATTTGCGCTCTGACCAGCGCGCGGGGGCTGCGCGTGTGGGGGCTGCGCGCGAAGCGGTGCGCGCCCATCGTGCCACGGTTGCTGCGGCGCGTGAGGAATTTTCCATCGGGCGGCGTACCTTGTTGGGCCTGTTGGACGCAGAGCGCGATTTGCTGGAAGCCAGTGAAGCGCAGATTGCGGCAGAGCTGGAAGTGGCGCTGTCGGGCTATGCCGCTTTGGCACTGACAGGCGATATTCTGGATGTGTTTGCCATCGCCCTGCCCGCGCCCGATGGTGCAGATGACTGAGGGCCGCGTTGTCAAACTGGGCGCGGCAGATCGCAGCGAGACCAGCGCGCTGGAAGCCTGCCTGTTGCATGCCGCAGCGCGGCTGGATCGCCCGATAACGCTGGCATCGCTTCATGCCGCGCAAAGCGGCACGCAAGGTGCGGCCAGCCTGCGCGATATCATTACCGCAGCAGAACGCGCGGGGTTGCAAGCAGGCTTTGGGCGGCGCGCGCTTGGCGCGTTTGATCCCACACTCACCCCCGCCATCCTGATTTTGGAAGATGATCGCGCCGTGGTGCTGGAAGATATCGGCGCGGATGGGGATATGGCAATCTATGATCCTGCCCTTGGGGCGGGCATTGGCAAGATATCTGCCGCGCGGCTGGAGGCGGTTTATACGGGCTATGCGCTTTTGTTGCGCGCCGAACACCGCGAAGATATTGCGCGCGCCGCCACGGGCCGCGAAGGGCATTGGTTTTGGGCGACATTGGCGCAAAACCGCTGGGCCTATAGTCAGGTTTTGCTGGCGGCGGTGCTGGCCAATTTCCTGAGCCTGTCCACATCGCTGTTCATCATGGTGGTGTATGACCGTATCTTGCCCAATGAGGCGATTGAATCCCTCATCGCGCTGACACTGGGGGTGGGGATTGCGCTGATCTTTGATTTCCTGATCAAGACGCTGCGCGCGGGGTTTATAGATCGGGCAGGCCATCAGGCCGATATGGCCATGGGGCGGCGCATATTTGACCAGATCCTTGATGTGCAGATGCAGGCGCGCAAAGGCTCTACCGGGGCCTTGGCCAGCACCCTGCGCGAATTTGAGAGCCTGCGCGATTTCTTCACCTCTGCCACGCTGGTAGCCGTGGTGGATTTGCCGTTTATCCTGTTGTTTGTGGGGGTGATTTACCTGATCGGCGGCCCGCTTGCGATTGTGCCCGCACTGGCTGTGCCTTTCGTGCTGATTGTGGGGGTGGGGGTGCAACCCATTCTTGCGCGGCTGGCGGAGAAAAGCTTTGCCGAGGGGCAATCCAAGCAAGGCGTGCTGGTGGAAACCCTTTCGGGGCTGGAGACGATCAAGGCGGCGGGCGCGCAGCGGCGCATGCGCGCGCGCTGGGAAGAGGCCATTGCCCGCCAATCCGACCATGGGTTGAAAAGCCGCGCCGTGACGCAATTTGCCATCAATGCCACGGCCTTTGCGCAGCAGGCCGCGCAGGTGATGATTGTGTTTTACGGGGTGTTCCTGATTACGGCAGGTACAATCAGCATGGGCGCGCTGATTGCGGGTGTTATCCTGACAGGGCGCGCGCTGGCGCCTTTGGCGCAGCTTGCCCAGACGCTGACGCGGTTCAATCAGGCGCGCACATCCTATCGCAGCCTGAATGCGCTGATGCAGGCTGAAAGCGAACGCCCCCTTGGCGCAGGCTGGATTGCGCGGCCACGGCTGGAGGGGGAAATCCGCTTTGATGGCGTGTCATTCGCCTATCCCGACCAGAGGGTGGATGCGCTGCGCAATGTGTCTTTCACCATTCGCGCGGGCGAGAAAGTGGCCATTCTGGGGCGGATCGGTTCGGGCAAGAGCACGGTTGCGCGGCTGATGCTGGGCCTTTACCAGCCGCGCGAAGGGGCGGTGCTGGTGGATGGGATAGATATCCGCCAGATTGATCCGGGCGATTTGCGGCGCAATATGGGATCGGTGTTGCAGGATGTGTGGCTGTTTTCCGGCACAGTGCGCGAGAATATTGCCATTGGCGCCATGCGCCCCCGCGATGCCGAGATATTGGAAGCCGCGCGCATTGCCGGGGTGGAAGAGTTTATCCGCCGCCACCCCGCAGGCTATGACATGATGCTGGCCGAACGCGGCGAGGGGCTGTCTGGCGGGCAGAAACAGGCCATCACACTGGCCCGCGCATTGCTGGGCCGCCCGCCGATTGTGCTGATGGATGAACCCACATCCAGCATGGATGTGCAAAATGAGGCGGCGGTGATTGCGCGGCTGAAAGCGGAACTGGCCGATCGTACTGTGGTGATTGTTACCCACCGCACCAGCCTGTTGGAACTGGTGGATCGGGTGATTGTGATAGATCAGGGCAAAGTGGCGGCGGATGGGCCGAAATCCATCCTCTCGCAGCCGCGCGGGGGGCTGGATGGCGCATAGGCGGGATCTGGACGCGCTGGCGCGTGAAATGCAAGGCCGCCAAAGCTGGCGCGGCAGCCTGCTTTTGGGCGTGATCCTGTTGTTTTTGCTTTGTGCGGCAATATGGGCCGCCCTGACAGAGATTGATGATGTCACCCGCGCAGAAGGGCGCATTGTGCCCTCGCGCGATATCCAGATCATTCAGGCAACAGAGCCGGGGATCGTGCAAGCCCTGCATGTGGCCGAAGGGGATGTGGTGGTGCAGGGCGATATCCTGATGGAACTGGACGGCACGCAACTGGCCAGCCAGTTGGATCAGGAACAACAGCGCGCCTATGGGCTGATGGCGCGCATCGCACGGCTGCAAGCTGAGATTGACAGCGTCGCGGTGGAATTTGCGCCTGTGCTGGTGGCCCATGCGCCTGCTGTGGTGCGTTCGGAACTGGCGCTGTATCAGGCGCGCCAAGACGAATTGGCCTCTGAGGTGGCGATACTGGAACGCCAGCGCTTTCAGCGCCACGAACAATTTGCCGAAGCTCTGGCCGAGATGGACAGCACGCGCGAGATTCTGGCGGTTCTGGCCGAAGAGCGCGCGATGATGGAACCGCTTGTCGCCCGCAGGCGGGAGCCGGAAACCACGCTGCTGGAATTGCGCCGCCGCGACAGCGAATGGCGTGGGCGCGAGATGCGCGCGCGCGCGGGCCTTGCGCGGATGACTGCGGCGCTCGATGAGATTGATGACCAGATTCGCGCCCGGCGCGCGCGGCACCGCGCCGCCGCGCTCTCTGATCTGGCGCTGAGCACGGCTGAACTGGCCGCGCTGGAACCCAGCCTGCCCGCGCTGCGCGACAGGGCCGAACGCGCGGCCATTCGTGCCCCTTTGCGCGGGGTGGTGAACCGCATTCACCGCACCACCCTTGGCGCTCTGGCCCGCCCCGGCGAGGATTTGATAGAGATTGTGCCGCTGGATGATACGCTGTTGGTAGAGGCATGGGTGCGCCCCTCTGATATCGCCTTTGTCTATCCCGGCCAGCCTGTGCGGGTGAAGGTGACGGCCTATGACTTTGCCCGCTATGGCAGCCTGCATGGCGAGATCACGCGCATTGGTGCAGATGCCGTTACCCGTTCTGACCGCGACGCGCAGGAATATTTTACCGTCCATATCCGCACCGAAGGCAGCTTTCTGGATGCTGATGGGCTGGGGGTGGAAGTGATGCCGGGCATGGTTACAGAGATCGATATCATTGCGGGCCGGAAAACTGTTCTCCAATATCTTACAACACCTGTTACGCGCGTCAAAAACCGCGCCTTCAGGGAATGAGCGGGTCAGATCACATCGCCCATCGCGCCCAGAAGAATGCCTTGCAGCCCGAAATCCCCGCCTGCCCAATCGGCGTCTACCTCTATTCCGCGCGGTACATGGGTGGAATTGCGGCTCAGTGACAGGGCGCTCCAGTCCAGATCGGTGTC
Source organism: Roseinatronobacter sp. (assembly GCA_022565265.1). GTDB lineage: Bacteria > Pseudomonadota > Alphaproteobacteria > Rhodobacterales > Rhodobacteraceae > Roseinatronobacter. Next base: position 13,833 of record JAIUNA010000061.1, read on the forward strand.
AAAAAATACCCAGCGCGGGCCATTGGCAGAGTTCAGCCCCACGGCTGCGCGCAGCACTTCCAGCGCATCCAGAACCGTGATTCTGCCATCGTCATTGAGATCGGCGGCCACGTAATGCTGTGCCTGTGCCGGGCCGAAAGACGGGGTTAGCCCCACGGCCATACGCAGCACATCCAGCGCGTCCAGCACGGTAATGCGCGCATCGCCTGCCGCCACATTCCAGGGGCGTGTTGCCTCTATGCGCGTGATGGCCAGATCGGGCATAGAAATTTCTCCTGTAATGGGGGATTGAGCAGTAATTTGGCCCCCATCTTGCAAGGTGAATTGCACAAGCGCCCCGCCAAGGTTGCGCGCTTTGGTGCTTTGCACGCTCAGGCTTGCCCCGCCTGTGCCAA
>JAIUNA010000062.1 GCA_022565265.1 Roseinatronobacter sp.
CAATTGCGGGCCTGCGGGCGGCGTTAGGGCCAGTGCGGGGGGCTGTGCGGGGGCTTGTGCGGGGGGCCTGTGCGATCTGGGGCCGTGTTGGGGGCGTTCGTGAAGATAACATCAAGCGGCCATAATTTTGCCCCGTCACATGGCGATAACCTTGGTTAACAAAGCCAACAGATGACAGGAGTTCCCCCATGTTGCACCGCGAGATCAGCCTGAGCCATGCGAAACGCGCCATAGGGGCGCTTGGCTTTCCCCGTGGGGGTGTGCCTGCCGAAGACCCTGAGTGCCGCGTCTACAAGCGGTATACGGCGCTGTCAGACGCGCTGGAGGCGCGTTTGCCGCCGCGCGGCTATATCAGACATTGACCATCAGGTCGGGCAGTTCCAGCGTGAGCATCAGTTCGCGCAGTTCCTGCCGGGCGGCGATATGGGACATTGTCATCGGTTCGCCGCCCACATCGGCCAGATCCAGCAATGTCAGCCCCTTTGGGAAGAGTTCGCGGAACACCACGCGTTCGCTGAAACCGGGGGCAAGGCGGAAGCCTATGCGCGTGGCCAGCGCTTCCAATGCATCGCCGACCTTGCGTTTGTTGTGCATGGCGGTTGTGCCCATGCGGTTGCGCAGGACAATCCAGTTGAGCGGCTTTAGCCCGGCCATGGCGCGGGTTTGCCGCGCTTTCCACACCATTTCGGAATAGATGGAGGGGGAGAGAACCGCGCCTGTATCCGGGTCTATCCGCGCGAGAAGATCGAAATCAATGAAGCTGTCATTGATGGGGGTGATCAGGGTATCGGCCACGGAATGGGCAAACTGGATATAGCGGGTATGCGAGCCGGGGCAATCTATGACAATGAAATCGCTTTGTGCGCTGAGGTCTTCCAGCGCGGCCCCCATGCGGGCATCATGCAGTTGGGGGCCTTCGGGCAGATCAAATTCCGCCACAACCGGCAGGGGCTGGAACAGGGGGCAGGGCAGGGCGATTTCACGCCGGGCCATGAAGGCGGTGCGGTTTTCGATATAGCGCCCAAAGCTGAGCTTGCGGATATCCAGATCCATCGCCCCCACGCGCAGCCCCATCCGCGCCAGCGCAACAGAAACATGCATCGAGACCGTGGATTTGCCCGACCCGCCCTTTTCATTGCCAACCACGATGATATGGGCCATGATCGCAACTCCGCCTGCCACGCTACCGCGTCCATCTAGGCCCAGCCTGCGGCAGATACAAGCGCCGCGCCCCTGCGGGCGGGGCCATGCGGGCAAGAAAAAAGGCGCGGTTTCCCGCGCCTTTTCATATCCGGGCCAATAGCGGGGCTTAGAAGCCCAGGCCGGCGTATTTGTTCTTGAATTTCGACACGCGGCCGCCGGTATCCAGCAGGCGCGATGTGCCACCTGTCCAGGCGGGGTGCACGCTTGGATCGACGTCCAGCGCAAGGGTATCGCCTTCGGCGCCCCAAGTGGATTTCATCTGAATAATGGTGCCATCCGTCATCTTGACATTGATGAGGTGGTAATCGGGATGCGTTTCAGATTTCATGGCTGCGCTCCTCAGGCTTTCGCGTCCAGAGGACGGTAGTTTGTCTTTTCAACGATACGGGCAGATTTGCCGCGACGATCACGCAGATAGTACAGTTTCGCACGGCGCACACGGCCACGGCGCACAACTGTAATACTGTCGATATTGGTGGAATAGAGCGGGAAAACCCGTTCCACGCCTTCCCCGAAGGAGATTTTGCGCACGGTGAAGGATGCGCCAATGCCAGCGCCGCCCTTGCGGCCAATGCAGACGCCTTCAAACGCCTGCACGCGCGAACGTGTGCCTTCGGTAACTTTATAGCCAACGCGGATGGTATCGCCGGCTTTGAAATCAGGGATTTCCTTGCCCAGAGCAGCAATCTGCTCAGCTTCGATCTGTGCGATCAGGTTCATCGCATGTCCTTTCTTGCGCGCGGTTTTCCCGCGCCGGTGATGCTGGCCAATAGCTCTGGTCTTCGACCGGGTTCGCCGCAGCGCCCGCCAGAGATAGGTCACGCTTCTCATCAGTTTGTGTCACGCCAAGGCCCTGCCGAAGCTTTCAGGTGGTACATGACAAATAGCCCACATGCCGAATCCCGGCAGTGAACAGCGCCCTGTTACGGCGGGATGGCGCTTGCGTCAAGCCCTGCTCGCCGTTCGCGGGGGCACTGATATAAAAACCCCCGCGAGGCGCTGGCGCATCACGGGGGTAATTTCAGTGCTGCCGCCAATATCAGGCGAGAGCGGCCTTAGCCTTGGCCACGATCTGGCCGAAAGCATCGGGTTCATGAACAGCCAGATCGGCCAGAACTTTGCGATCCACTTCAATCCCGGCCAGACCCAGCGCATTGATGAAGCGCGAATAGGTCAGCGTAGGATCGATTTCGCGCACTGCCGCGTTGATCCGCTGAATCCACAGCGCGCGGAAGTTGCGCTTGCGGGTCTTGCGGTCGCGGGTGGCGTATTGGTTGGCTTTGTCCACGGCCTGTGTGGCTGTGCGGAAGTTGCGCGAGCGCGCACCGTAATAGCCCTTCGCGGCCTTGATAACCTTGCGGTGACGGGCGTGGGTGCCGGTGCCTGATTTAACACGTGACATGACAGCGGCTCCTTAGCGGTCGTAGGGCATGTATTTCTTGACGATGCGCGAATCCTGATCGCTCAGGATTGTCGTGCCGCGCGCGTCACGGATGAATTTTTTGGTCCGCTTGATCATGCCATGGCGTTTGCCGGCCTGACCTGCCTTGACCTTGCCGCTGGCGGTCATGGAAAAGCGCTTCTGCGCGCCGGATTTGGTCTTCATTTTGGGCATTTCCATCTCCTTTCGGTGGAGGGTGGAGAGATACGACTCGGCATGCCACAGCGCCGGACGCACTCGTCTTCGAGCGGGCCGGATAGCCCAGATCATCGCAATCCGCAAGGCCCATAGGGGCGCATGTGTTATAATTGCGCCATGATCCGCCCGATAACATAAGTCGTCAATTCGGGAATTTGGGTAACAGGGTACATACCCTCGTCGCGATCAATCGCCACAAAGCCGATCAGCGCCACGCTTGTCAGCACCAGCGCCAGGGCAACAATCGGCCTATGGCCCCGCGCCCATGCACTGACACTGCTGACAAAGGCGAGGGGCAGAAGATAAAAGCCCATCATGTAAAGTGTTGCGTGATCCATGAAATCCATCTCAGAACATGAGACAGATTACTCAGGTTCCACCTGCACAATCAAGTGTTCTGCACAGGGCGCAACCCGCAGGATATTTGTTGTCCCCGGCTGGTTGAAGGGAATCCCCGCTGTAACCAGAATTTGGTCTTTTTCTGTGGCAAAGCCATATTTGCGTGCAACGCGTACAGCATTGATCACTGCTTTCTTGAAGCGTTCGACATCGCCTGTCACGGTTTCGCAATGTACACCCCAGACCAGCGCCAAGCGGCGCGCCACGGGTGTTATGGGCGTGATGGCGATAATGGGCACATGCGGGCGCTCGCGCGCGACCAGATTGGCGGTGGTGCCCGATTCCGTGAAACAGCAGATCGCGGCGATATCGGTTTTCTCGGCCAATTCGCGTGCGGCGGCCACAATCCCATCGGCTATGGTGCGATGCTCGACACGGCGCGAACTGTCGATGATCTCGATATAGGTGGGGTCGCTTTCCACCTCTATCGCCACATTGTTCATCGTGGTGACAGCCTCTATCGGGTAATGGCCTGCGGCGGATTCCGCCGAGAGCATGATCGCATCTGCCCCTTCATATATGGCGGTTGCCACATCCGAAACTTCGGCGCGGGTGGGCATGGGGCTTTCGATCATGGATTCGAGCATTTGTGTGGCCACGATCACCGGCTTGGCCGCCGCACGGGTACGCCGCACCAGCCGTTTCTGGATGGGGGGCACGTTCTGCACCGGCAGTTCCACACCCAGATCACCACGCGCCACCATGATCCCGTCAGATACGGCCAGAATCTCGTCAAAGGCTTTTACAGCGGCGGGTTTCTCGATTTTTGACATGATCGCGGCGCGGCCTTGCACCAGCTCGCGTGCCTCGGTGACATCAGAGGCGCGCTGCACGAAAGACAGGGCCAGCCAATCCACACCCAAGCGGCAGACAAATTCCAGATCCTTGCGGTCTTTGTCCGACAGCGCGGCCAGCGGCAACACCACATCGGGCACATTCACGCCCTTGCGGTTGGAAATCGTGCCACCCACAGTAACTGTGCAATTGGCGAAATCCGGGCCGCAGGTTTCAACACGCAGACGAATCTTGCCATCATTGACCAGCAAATCCGCCCCCGGCTCCAGCGCCTTGAAGATTTCGGGATGGGGCAGATTCACGCGCTCCAGATTGCCCGGCACATCGCTCAGATCCAACCGGAAAGGCTGGCCCTCCGCCAGTTCCACCGCGCCATCTGCAAAGCTGCCAACCCGGAGCTTTGGGCCTTGCAGATCGGCCAGAATGGCAATCGGGCGGCCCAGATCGGCCTCGACCTGCCGAATGATCGCATGGCGCGCGGCAATCTCGTCATGGCTGCCATGGCTCATGTTCAGGCGGAACACATCTGCGCCCGCTTCAAACAGGCCGCGGATCATGTCATAGCTGGAAGAGGCGGGGCCAAGTGTTGCCACGATCTTGATCATGCGATGGCGGCGGAGGGGGGATGTCATGCGGGTTCCTTTCACGCGTCACATGCGACAGGGCAATCGCCATATTAAACAGGGTTTATGACATATCGGCGCGAAACCGTAGTCGTTAGCGCAAACATCTATCAGGTCTGTTCAGCTTTGCAACCCTGTCGCAGGCTTGACGCGCCGCACCCGGAGGGCCACTTAGATTTCAGAGCAAAGGGAGAGACTGATGGATACCCAAACCCGCACCGAACTGGAAGCCGCCGCGTTTCGTACGCTTCTGGAACACCTGAACCGGCGCACGGATGTGCAAAATATTGACATGATGAATCTGACAGGCTTTTGCCGAAACTGCTTGTCGCGCTGGTATCAGGAAGCCGCCAACGCGCGCGGAATTGAAATGGACAAGGACGCCGCACGCGAAATCATTTATGGCATGCCCTACGCAGAATGGCGCGCAATGAACCAGACCGAGGCTGGCGCAGACAAGCAGGCCGCATTCGAGAAGTCTTTTGCCGAAAACGTTGGCAAAAAGCACGACTGAATCCTGACGCTTTGCCAAACAGGGGGGCAATGCCCCTCTGCTATCGCGCAGCTTCAGAGAGTGAACAGGCACCACACTTGGGTTGAAACAGACTGTGCCGCGCTTCGCGTGCAGGCCCGGCACATGAGTGGGATTACCTCGGCGCGGGGTGTAGTGCCCCCCGGCGCGGCCAACGCGAAAAATCATGTCCAAATGATCGCATGACATGGGGGCGAGGCATTTCGCAAAACTGACCAAAAATGACTTTGAAAACCTATTTTTATTGACTCATCGCACACCAAAGATGAAGGGATTGTTAAAGCATTTTTTAGGTGATGTCATGGAATTGGGTTTTTTGTTTATCCTTCTTGGGGCGGGCGCAATTTTCGCCTTCGGGGATGCCTTCTCGTCGTCGCATGCAGACCAGCCCGATGATGATGACGACACCCAGCCAATCCGGCGAGGCACCAATGACAGCGACCTGATGGTCAGCCCCGGCGGCGAGACCCTGATGGGCTTTCGCGGCGATGACAGGCTGATCACATTCGGCGACAGTACCCTGATGGGCGGGCGCGGCGATGATACGTTGATTTCGTTTGGCGGCGGCGCAGTGCTTAACGGCGGGCCGGGTGAGGATACATTCATCATCAACCTGCTCAACGTCAGCGAAGACGGCGATCTTCTTGACATGAACGGCCAACCCGTCACACCGACCGTTATTGATGATTTCAACCCGGATGAGGATCGTCTGGCAATTGACCTTAGCCTCAGCGGCCTATTGCCAGCCGATGGCGCGCCCGTAGTGCTGACGGGCATCGTTGCCCCCGATGGTGAAGGGCTGATGGTGCAGGTCAATGGCGTGAATGTTGTGCAACTGTCCAGCTATGGCGGCGCCAATGCACAAGCGGCCCTAGAGAATCTGTATACAGATTTCGGCGCTTTGGAGGTTACGGGTGCCGATTTTGTATTCCCCGATGGTTCAGGTGACAGCCCTGTCATCCCGCCGGAAGCCCCATCGCCCGATCCTGTCGTTTTGCCCGGCACTCTGATCGGCCCCGGTCTGTCAGTAGGGGGTGACATTGCAGACAACATGATATTTTACATGTCGGCTGAATATTCAGGCGATGATTACTTTCCCGCTGGTGAGGGGTTTGACCAGCTGAACCTGACATTCGACACACGCAATCTGGATGTGACGGTCGACGCAAGCGGCGCGATCACTGTCACGAGCGCGCAAGACCCGGCGCTGGGGCCTGTATTCTGGCAAGTGGAAAGTGTGATTCTGGGGGACGGCGCAAATACGTTCAATGCCGCTGACGCGACAGGCGTTCTGAGTGCAATCTCTCAGGGTGGTGAAAATACGTTGATTGGCGGGCAGGGAACGAATTTTCTGACTTCGCTGGGCGGGAATGCCGTAATCCAAGGGGGCAGCGGCATTAACTATCTGAGCGCTGCCAATGGCAATGACACGATCATCGGGGGCACGGGGCCGAATATCATCGCGGCGTTCAATGACGGGTTTGTGGGGGTGAATGCGCCGGATGGCACGCCCATGTGGGTTGCGGATGTGCCGGGCTTTACCACACTCACGGACGGGCCGGGGGATGATCAGATCAGCGCCGGGCGCGGCGATCAGATCACGCTCACAGGTGGCGCGAACCGTATCGAAATCACAGGCTATTCCCCCGCAGATTTTGGCCCGACCCTGATTTTTGGCTTTGATCCAGAAACCGACAGCTTTGAATACCGTGTTGCGATTGGCGAATTTGAAAGCGACTATGGCACCGAGACTCCCGCGCCCCGTGATGTGACGCTGGAACAGCGTGGGAACGATGTTGTCTTGCTGCAATCCGGCATTGAAATGGTGCGCTTCGCCGATCTGAATTTGGCCGAGATTGCGGAAATGCAGGATGGACAATTCATCCAGCAGGGCGACCCGAATATGGGCATGTTCCGTTTTGACGCTGCGCCGATCCCGCCCGCGCTGCCAACAGATCCGGGAGCGAGCGACGGCCCAGAACCGGCCGCGTTAACCTTTGTAATTACCGACGATTTCGTAAGCCAGGGGGCTTTTTCGGGGCCTGCGGGGCAGGCAAATGTTCTTGATTTTTCGCAATTTACCCGAGCGGCTTTTATAACAGATTATGATCCGGACGACCGCGACGACATAAACCCTGTCTATTTGTATGTCGCGGATGTCGGGGAATATCGATCAAGCTCTGTTGTTGTGCAAAGCGTCCTTGATCGCACTTTGATCGAGAACGTCCAAAGTGTTGTCGCCGGGCCAGGGGAGCTTAGGATTTCCCAAGAATTTGGGTCGGTCGCGTTTTCTGCGAATCAGGGCAACAATATTGTCAGCATTGATCGCGGCACAATACAGGCCAACCTTGAAGGTGGAACAAACAGGCTGAGCGTTGGTGGGTTTATGGCAGTCTCTGTCCTGGGTGGAGAGAACAGCATCTTCTTTGACGAAGAAGCGAATGGTGGTGTGATATTCCAAGAAAACGCCACCGGCACGACCATTATCAAGAACGGCCTGCAGAACAGTGCTGATTTTCAAGCACTTGGTTCAGATATAGCGATCACACTGACGGACGAAGGTGCTGTTGCAGCGTGGGGCAGTGGCAGCGCCCAAGTCAATGCGGGCGGATACCCCTATGTACTGCGTGTTGCCGATGGCACAACAATCGACGCATCCGCGCTTGGACGTGATGAAGATGACTGGCGCTATCACGAAGTCAGGATCGCCACAGGGGGGCCGAACACCACAATCATCGGCGGCGATACCCCCCGGATCGTGCTGATCTGACCCTGTGCAAGGCTGCGATCGACCTGTTGGTCAGATCGCGGCCTTGCGGCTTTCCTCGATATAGATTTCGCGCAAGCGCAGCGCCATTGGCCCCGGCACGCCCCCGCCCAGTTTTGCGCCATCAACTTCCACCACAGGCATGACAAAGGTGCTCGCAGAGGTGACAAAAGCCTCATCTGCCGCCTTTGCTTCTTCCAGCGTGAAATTGCGCTCTTCCACCTGCATTTGCGCCTCGCGCGCGAAGCGCAGCACGGCCGCGCGGGTGATCCCGTGCAAGATGTCATTGGACAGCGCGCGCGTAATGATCCGCCCATCCTTGATGATATAGGCATTGTTCGAGGTGCCCTCGGTCACAGCGCCATCCTGCACCATCCAGGCATCATCACAGCCCGCTTTGATGGCCATCATCTTGCCCATGCTGGGGTATAGCAATTGCACTGTCTTGATATCCCGCCGCCCCCAACGGATATCATCTATCGAGATCACCTTGATCCCTTTTTTCGCTTTCGGACTATCCACCAGCGCCGGGTTGGACTGGGTGAACAAAACCACAGTTGGCGCGGTCGTCTCTGGATCGGGAAAGATGAAATCCCTGTCGCCGGGCGCGCCGCGCGTGACTTGCAGATAGATCATGCCCTGATCCAGCCCATTCTGGGCCACAAGCTGGCGATGCACGTCCAGCCATGCGTCGCGCTCCATCGGGTTGGCAATGTCCAACTCTGTCAACGACCGCTGTAGCCGGATGAAATGGCCATCAAAATCAATCAGCTTGCCATCAATGACGGTTGTCACCTCATAGACGCCATCCGCCATCAGAAAGCCGCGATCAAAGATCGAAACCGTGGCCTCTTCCTCTGGCAGATAGCTGCCATTCACATAGACAATCCGGCTCATGTTACCATCCTTCGGGCAATTTGCGGACAGCCCCCATGGCCGCCGATGTTGTCAGCGCCGCATAGGCGCGCAGCGCGGTAGAGACTTTGCGCGGGCGCGGCTTGGCGGGCTTCCAGCCTGCCGCTTCCTGCACGCTGCGCCGCGCGGCAATGGTGGCCTCATCCACAGCCAGATGAATCCGGCGATTGGGAATGTCGATCTCGATCAGATCACCCTGTTCCACCAGCCCGATCAACCCGCCTTCTTCCGCTTCCGGGCTGACATGGCCAATGGAAAGGCCCGATGTTCCCCCCGAAAAGCGCCCATCTGTTACCAGCGCGCAGGCCGCGCCCAAACCCTTGGATTTCAGATAGCTGGTGGGATAGAGCATTTCCTGCATGCCGGGGCCACCGCGCGGCCCTTCATAGCGGATCACAACCACCTCTCCTGCCTGCACTTTGCCTGTCAGAATACCGCTCACCGCGTCATCCTGGCTTTCAAACACATGCGCGGGGCCAGAGAATTTCAGGATCGAATCATCCACACCTGCGGTTTTCACAATGCAGCCCTGTTCGGCCAGATTGCCAAACAGCACAGCCAAACCGCCATCTTGGCTAAAGGCATGCTCCTTGCTGCGGATCACGCCCTTTTCGCGGTCTGTATCCAGCGAATTGTAGCGCTTGGATTGGCTGAAGGCTTCGGTCGTGCGCACACCGCCGGGGGCTGCGGCAAAGAAATCCAGCACCTCCGGGTCTGTGCTGCGCGCAATATCCCACATATCCAGCGCCATGCCCATGGTGGGGCTGTGCACAGTGGGCAAATCGCGGTGCAACAGGCCCGCGCGATCCAACTCGCCCAGAATAGACATGATCCCGCCTGCGCGGTGCACATCTTCCATATGCACATCAGATTTCGCAGGCGCCACTTTGCACAGGCACGGCACGCGGCGCGACAGCCGATCAATATCGGCCATGGTAAAATCTATCCCGCCCTCATAGGCGGCGGCCAGCAGGTGCAACACTGTGTTGGTGGAACCGCCCATGGCAATATCCAGCGACATTGCATTCTCGAAGGCCTGAAAGCTGGCAATATTGCGCGGCAAAACGCTTTCATCATCCTCCTCGTAATACCGCTTGGCCAGATCGACAATCACATCGCCCGCGCGCAAGAACAGTTTCTTGCGATAGGCATGGGTGGCAAGGGTAGAGCCATTGCCGGGCAGCGACAGGCCCAGCGCCTCTGTCAGACAGTTCATGGAATTGGCCGTGAACATCCCAGAGCATGAGCCGCAGGTCGGGCAGGCTTCTTCCTCAATCGCCTTGACCTGCGCATCCGTGTAGCGCTCATCGGCGGCCACGACCATGGCATCCACCAGATCCAGCGCCTTGAGCACGCCGTCAATCTCTACCTTGCCAGCCTCCATCGGGCCACCAGAGACGAAAACGCACGGAATATTCAGCCGCATTGCGGCCATCAGCATGCCGGGCGTGATCTTGTCGCAATTGGAAATGCACACCATCGCATCGGCGCAATGGGCATTGACCATATATTCCACCGAATCGGCAATCACCTCGCGCGAGGGCAGGGAATAAAGCATCCCGTCATGGCCCATCGCAATGCCATCATCCACCGCAATGGTGTTGAATTCCTTGGCCACGCCGCCCGCTTTCTCCACTTCGCGCGCAACCATCTGGCCCAGGTCTTTCAAATGCACATGGCCGGGCACAAACTGGGTAAAGCTGTTGACAATGGCGATAATCGGCTTGCCGAAATCGCTGTCCTTCATCCCTGTTGCGCGCCACAGGCCACGGGCCCCGGCCATGTTGCGTCCATGCGTTGTCGTGCGCGAGCGGTATCTTGGCATTTGGCTATACTCCGATTTGGCGCAGTGCATAGCGCATGCGCAGCCCTTGGGGAAGAGTGCTTACCCCCAAAGCGCAGCTTCGGGCGGGTGCACGCCCTCGGCATCATAGCGCAGGGGTTGCGCGCGATCCTCGGCCAGCAAAAGCGGGCCATCCAGATCCACCACTTCTGCGCCTTGCGCCACCAGCACGGCAGGGGCCATGGCCAGCGAACTGCCCACCATGCAACCCACCATCACCCGGTAGCCAGCGGCCCGCGCGGCATCGCGCAGGGCCAAGGCCTCGGTCAGCCCGCCTGTCTTGTCCAGTTTTATGTTGATCATGTCATATTTGCCCCGCAGCGCCGGCAGGCTGGCACGGTCATGGCAGCTTTCATCGGCACAGACTGGCAAGGGGCGGGCAATCTCTGCCAGCATCCCGTCAGCCCCGGCAGGCAAGGGTTGCTCCACCATGGCCACACCCAGGCGCAACAAATGCGGGGCCAGTTCACTATACACCTCGGCACTCCAGCCTTCATTGGCATCCACGATGATCGTGGCGCGCGGCGCGCCGCGCCGTACGGCCTCCAGCCGCGCCATATCATCCGGCGTGCCCAGTTTGATCTTCAACAAGGGCCGCGCAGCATGTTTGCGCGCCGCCGCCTCCATGCGCTCCGGGCTGTCCAGCGACAGGGTAAAGGCCGTGATCACAGGCTCTGGTCGCGCCAGCCCTGCCAGTTCCCAAACCCGCCGCCCGGCGCGCTTGGCCTCCCAATCCCACAGCGCACAATCCACCGCATTGCGCGCGGCCCCGGCGGGCAGGGCCTCTTGCAGGGCCGCGCGGTCAATCCCCCCGTCCAACCCCATGATCTGCGCGCGCACCGAAGCAAGGCTCTCTTCATAGCGCGCATAGGGCACGCATTCCCCATGTCCGGTGACGCCATCCCGCCCAAGGGTAACAGTCAACACATCCGCATGCGTGCGCGATCCGCGCGCGATGGTAAACACTTCTGCCAGGGCAAAACGATCCTCAGTTACTGTCAGCACGCTTTGGCCCTTTCATCTTGGCAAAAATATCCTGGGGTGAATTGGCCGCAGGCCAAGAGGGGCAAAGCCCCTTATCTTTGCTTACAGCGCTTGCAACGCATCCACCAGACGCCCGGCGCCGTGGCGGAAAGGGTCTACCGTTGGCAGGCCCATGCGCGCTTCCACCTCGGCGCAATAGGCCAGCGCTTCGGCATCCGACAGCGCGGCAGTATTGATCGAAATCCCCACCACCACGCAGGCGGGGTTGGCCACCCGCGCCAGGGCCAGCGCCATATCGCGCAGATCTTCCAGTGCGGGCAGGGCATAGCCGGGCAGGCCGCGCATATGCGCGCGGCTTGGCTCATGGCTCAGGATCAGCGCATCGGGCTGGCCGCCATGGATCAGCGCCAGCGTGACCCCGGAATAAGAGACATGAAAGAGGCTTCCTTGCCCCTCGATCAGATCCCAATGATCGGGGTCATTGTCGGGGGTCAGCCATTCGACAGCGCCCGCCATGAAATCGGCGATCACCGCATCCAGCGGCACGCCATCGCCGGTAATCAGAATACCCGTCTGGCCAGTCGCGCGGAAACTGGCTTTCATCCCGCGGGCAACCATTTCGCGCTCCATGCACAGCGCCGTGTACATCTTGCCCACAGAGCAATCCGTGCCCACGGCCAGACAGCGCTTGCCGCTGCGCTTTATGCCATTTGCGATTGGATAGGCGACAGAGGGCACGCGCACATCATGCAATTGCCGGCCACAGGCCTCGGCCACGGCTTTCAGGTCAGGCTCGTCGCGCAACAGGTTGTGCAGGCCAGAGGCCAGATCGAACCCTTCTTCCAGCGCGGCAACCAGCACTTTCTTCCACGCCGCCGAAATCACCCCGCCGCGATTGGCCACGCCAATGACAAGGGTTTTCGCACCTGCCGCCTTGGCCTCTGCCAGCGTCATGTCCGGCAGTTTCATGTCGGCTTTGCACCCCTCCATCCGAAACTGGCCCAAGGCGAAATCGGGCCGCCAATCCTTGATGCCTTGCGCCACTTTCGCGGCCAGCGCATCGGGCGCATCGCCCAGAAACAGCAGATAGGGGGTTTCGATCATGGTGGCCTCCGGTTGGTATGGGGGAGCAATCTTTTACAAAGTGTCATCCAAATCGCGGGCAATGTATTCGTGATTATGCAACCCTACTGCAATAATATTCGAAGAATATTGCATCTCTGCCTGCGTTTGCGCAGTTTTTGTGCGCAATACACCAAATCTGCGCACCCACTCCCGCGCCTTTGCAGGTGCAGAAATTTGCTTGCAGGGGGCTGCGCAAGAATATAACCAAAGACCCACAAATCCCGAAATTTCCTGACCCGAAAGGTTTCGCCATGAGCTTTCGCATCCAGCCTGCGCCCGTTGCCCGCCCCAATCGCTGCCAGTTATTCGGTCCCGGCTCCCGCGTTGCGCTGTTCGAGAAGATGGCAGCATCGAGCGCGGATGTGATCAATCTGGATCTGGAAGATTCGGTTGCGCCCTCGGACAAGGACAGTGCGCGCGCCAATATCATCAAGGCCACGCATGAGGTGGATTGGGGCAATAAAACCCTGTCCGTGCGCATCAATGGCCTTGATACGCCCTTTTGGTATCGTGATGTGGTGGAACTTCTGGAACAGTCCAGTGCGCGGCTCGATCAGATTATGATCCCCAAAGTGGGCTGCGCGGCAGATGTCTATGCTGTCGATGCGCTGGTTTCCAGCATCGAAGCGGCCAAGGGCCGCGCAAAGCGCATCAGCTTTGAAGTGATCATCGAATCCGCTGCCGGGATTGCCCATGTCGAAGAAATCGCGGCCTCCAGCCCGCGCTTGCAGGCTATGAGCCTTGGGGCGGCCGATTTCGCGGCCTCCATGGGCATGGCAACTACCGGGATCGGCGGCACGCAAGAGAATTACTACATGCAGCGGGGCGCAGAGAAATATTGGTCAGACCCATGGCATTGGGCGCAATCGGCCATTGTGGCGGCTTGCCGCACGCATGGGGTTTTGCCCGTGGATGGGCCATTTGGCGATTTTTCGGATGATGAGGGCTTTCGCGCGCAGGCGCGCCGCTCTGCCACGCTGGGGATGGTGGGCAAATGGGCGATCCACCCCAAACAGGTGGCGCTGGCCAATGAAGTGTTTACACCGTCTGACGACGCCGTAGCAGAGGCCCGCGAAATTCTGGACGCGATGGAAGCCGCCAAAGCGCGGGGCGAAGGGGCCACTGTTTACAAGGGCCGTCTTGTGGATATCGCCTCTATCAAACAGGCGGAAGTGATTGTGCGGCAAGCGGAAATGATTGCGCTGTCCTGATCCGTA
>JAIUNA010000063.1 GCA_022565265.1 Roseinatronobacter sp.
AAAGCCGCAATCAAGGGGCCAGACTGTCAGATACAGGCCCGCTTCCCCCATCTCGCGCAAGTTGCCAACAGGCTGCGCGGCAGGTGCGCCGTGATCCTCCAACAGGCCAGACAGCCGCTCGCGCGCGCCCGCGCTGTGGCTGGCAACCAGCACAGTGCCCAAAGGCAGACGCGTACGGATATGGGCTGCAAGCGCATCAAAGACATTCGCCCCCGCCTGCCGTTCGGGCGCGAAGCTGAGCCCTGTGCGCCCGCCCGCATCCAGCACCCCCGGCCCCGGTGCCGCGCGCAGCGGGCTAAGCTGCAAAACGCGCCGCCCGGACAGGGCCGCATTCCAGCCCGCATCATTGAGATACAGCAATTCCGGCGGGCAGGGTTTATAAACGCTGTCCATCCGCCCTTTGGCGCGCATCGCCTCGCGCCGGGCATCATATTGATCAGCAATCCCTTCCCAGCGCGACAGCCGCGCAGCGTCGCATTGATCATCCAGCATGACAGGCGCGCCCGGCAGATACTCAAACAGCAAATCCAGCCGGGCATGGAAAAACGGCAACCAATGTTCCATCCCCTGATGCTTGCGCCCCGCGCTCACTGCCTCGTATAGCGGATCATCACTGCCCGCCGCGCCAAATTCGATCCGGTAATTCTGCCGGAACCGGGTAATCGCGGCCTCATCCAGAATAATCTCGGAAACAGGGGCAAATTCCACCACCTGAAGTTTCTCTAGGCTGCGCTGGGTGGCGGGATCAAAACGGCGCGCACCGTCCAGCACATCGCCAAACAGATCAAGCCGCACAGGCCCGCCCTCTCCCGGTGGGTAGATATCAAAAATCCCGCCCCGAATGGCAAAATCACCCGGCTCTGTTACTGTGGGGGATTGCGAAAACCCCATCCGCACCAGCCAGCCGCGCAAAGCCCCTTCATCCACCCGCCGACCCACTGTGGCACGAAAAGAAGCCTGAGCCACCACATCGCGCGCAGGCACGCGCTGTTGCGCGGCCGAGAGCGTGGTCAGCAGCACAAACGGCCCCGGCACACCTTGCGCCAGCGCGGCCAGCGTGGCCATGCGGGCAGAGGCGATTTCAGGGTTGGGCGAGACACGGTCATAGGGCAGGCAATCCCATGCAGGAAAGCGCAACACTGTCAGATCAGGGGCCAGAAAAGCCAGCGCCTGTGCCATCCCTTCGGCGCGTTTGTCATCGCGCGCAACATGGATCACTGACCCCTCAGCGCGTGCGACTTCCTTTGCCAGCAACAACGCGTCATATCCTTCTGGTGCACCGCCCAGAATGATCTTTCCTGCCAGAGATGACATATGTCCTACTTCCTTTCACACATGCTGCGCGCCTACAGCCCCAGTGCAGAGCGCGACATCACATGTAGCATTCCCCAAACCGCTGTCACGAAAATGGCGATCACCCCAAGCACCTGCATCCAGAAGCGATGTTTCAGCAAAACCCGCGCCAATCTGACACCCTGCAAGCCCTCGCGCTCGATCCGAAAGCACATCCTCAAGCCAGCAAGCCGCACCAGCGTTATCGGCATGATCAGCACAAACAGCGCTTGGGCAAATTCCACCCGATAAGAAAAGGCAAGAATGAAAATGGCCGTCAAAAGCGTGGCTGCGAAAGCAACCACCCAATGCCCTGCGCGGCGCATCATCTCCAGCCTGCGGCGCAAGTGAATATATACCAGCCTGTCCAGATCATCTTTATCCTGCGCCATATCGCGCTTTGCGCGCAAGATCACATCATAGGGTGCCCCCAGCACTGTCTGACTGACCGAAGACCAGTACAGCGCCAGCACGATCCAAAACCAAACCGAGGAAAAAGACCGCATATTGATGAAGCTGAAAATATTGTCCAGAAATGCCAATGCGTCTGCACCTTGCTGCTAAGCTTGCCTTCCTTACATGCAACGCGCTGCAAGGCAGTGCAAGCGCCCAAACCCGGCCATGCGCAGCAAAGCGCTGCGCCACGTTGGCGCTACCAGCCCCAAGATTGCGCTAACGACCTTTTTGTGCACAGTTTTCGCCCTTTTTTCGACAGGCTGCGCTGGCTATACCCAAAGCATAGGCACAGCGCGGAGTAACAGACATGACCATCACCATCGGAATCAATGGCTTTGGGCGGATCGGGCGCTGCACCCTTGCCCATATCGCCGAAAGTGCGCGCAATGATGTTGAGGTGGTCAAGATCAACGCCACCGGCCCGATCGAAACAAATGCCCATCTGCTGAAATACGACTCGGTGCATGGCCGCTTTCCCGGCACCGTGCGCGTGGATGGCGACAAGATTGATCTGGGTCGCGGCCCGATCAAGGTGATGTCCACCTATGACCCGACAGAGCTGGATTGGGAAGGTGTGGATGTTGTGCTGGAATGCACAGGCAAATTCAATGACCGCGACAAGGCTGCCGTACATCTGACGCGCGGGGCAAGCCGCGTTCTTATCTCTGCCCCTGCCAAGAATGCGGATGCGACGATTGTTTACGGTGTCAATCATCGTAGCCTGCGGGCAGAGCATCTGGTGGTGTCCAACGGCTCTTGCACGACAAATTGCCTCGCCCCGCTGGCAAAGGTGCTCAACGATGCGATTGGTATTGAATCCGGCATCATGACCACAGTGCACAGCTATACAGGCGATCAGCCAACGCTGGATCGCCGCCACAAAGACCTGTATCGCGCCCGCGCTGCTGCGATGGCGATGATCCCAACCTCTACCGGGGCTGCGAAAGCTTTGGGCGAAGTGCTGCCGGAACTGGCCGGCAAGCTGGATGGAACCGCTTTGCGCGTGCCCACGCCCAATGTCAGCGCCGTGGATCTTACATTCTATGCCGGGCGCGATGTAACCGCTGCCGAGGTGAATGAAATCGTACGCGAAGCCGCAAGCGGGGCGATGGGCGCGGTTCTATCCTATGATCCAGAACCCAAGGTCTCGATTGATTTCAACCATACGCCCCACAGCTCTATCTTTGCGCCCGATCAGACCAAGGTTGTAGGCAAGCGCATGGTGCGGGTGCTGGCATGGTATGACAATGAATGGGGTTTTTCCTGCCGCATGGCAGATGTGGCCGCCGCCATGGGCCGCTTGATTCACTGATACTGGCTTGCAAAATGCACAACACGGCCCGCCAAGATTTTGGCGGGCCGTTTGCGTTGTGGTATTTTGTCGCCTTTGCGCCACGGCGGCTTGCAGATACATATTCACAAAATCGAAAGGGAAGATAAATGTATCGCAGCCTGATAGCCGCTCTTGCCGCGCTGATGCTGGCCCAGCCTTTGGCTGCGCAGCAAATTTATACCGCCGAGCCGTCGGCCGCGCAGTTGCAACAGGCAGAAATATTGCTGGTTGATATCCGCCAGCCGCATGAATGGGTGGAAACCGGCGTTTTGCCCAATGCGCTATTGCTGCCCTTTGACAGCCCCGCACAGTTTCTTGACGCGCTGGCCCCCCATCTGCAACCCGGCCAGCCTGTGGCGCTGATCTGCCGCACCGGCAACCGCACCGCGCAGGCCGCACAAATCATTGCGCCCGCTTTGGATGTGCCGGTCATCGATCTGGGGGGCGGCATGTTCCGCCTGCTGCGCGCAGGCTATCAGCCCACCCGCCCCACCCGCGCGCAGGGCTGCACGATCTGCTGATTCTCCGCTCCGGTTGCGCAAGCCCCTTGATTTTTGTGTGTCGCTTATGTTAGCGCAAACGCAACTTCCGAAATCAGGAGAATGCTCATGACGACGCGTCTTGCAATCAATGGCTTTGGCCGGATCGGGCGGCTTGTGCTGCGTGCGCTGGTCGAACAGGGCCGCGACGATCTGGAAATCGTGGCAATCAATGATCTGGGGCCAGTGGAAAGCATTGCGCATTTGCTGCGCTTTGATTCCGTGCATGGGCGCTTTCCCGCAGAGGTAAGCACCGCAGGCAATATCATCACAGTGGCAGGGCGCGCGATCACCGTAACGGCAGAGCGTGACCCCACAAACCTGCCGTGGGACGATATTGATATCGTGCTGGAATGCACTGGCATTTTCACCGATGCTGACAAGGCGCAAGTGCATCTGGCACGCGCAGGCAAGGTATTGGTCTCTGCCCCCTCCAAAGGAGCGGATAAAACCGTGGTTTACGGCGTGAATCATGACAGCCTGACAGCGGCCGACAAGATTGTTTCAAACGGGTCTTGCACCACCAACTGTCTGGCCCCTGTGGCCAAGGTACTGAACGACGCTATCGGTATTTCACGCGGGTTCATGACCACAATCCACAGCTATACGGGCGACCAACCCACGCTGGATGCCATGCACAAGGATATGTACCGCGCCCGCGCGGCTGCAATGAGCATGATCCCCACCTCTACCGGGGCGGCCAAGGCCGTGGGGCTGGTGCTGCCAGAGCTGGCGGGCAAGCTGGATGGCGTTGCAATCCGCGTGCCCACGCCGAATGTCTCGGTTGTAGATCTGACATTTGAAGCCGCGCGCGATGTGACGGTAGAGGAAATCAACGCCGCGATCTGCGCCGCTGCGGCAGAGGGGCCATTAAAAGGCATTCTGGGCATTACAGACCAGCCCAATGTTTCGATGGATTTCAACCATGACCCCCGCTCGTCCATCTTCCATCTGGATCAGACCAAAGTGCTGGAAGGCCGGATGGTGCGCGTTCTGTCATGGTATGACAATGAATGGGGCTTTTCCAATCGCATGCTGGATACCGCCGCCGCGATGGCCCGCGCTGGCTAAACAGCCTTGAGACACGGTTGCAAAGCGCCCTCAGGCGCTTTGCGCAAATCCGCGCCGCTTTGCGGCCCAATCGCGCACTGCCGCGCCAAATGCCTCGAATAACGGGCGCGACACCGGGTCTTGCCCTGCTTGCCATTCGGGATGCCATTGCACAGACAGCGTGAAACCGCGCGCGCCGCGGATATAAAGCGCCTCTGGCGTGCCATCGGGGGCGTGGCCATCAATCACAATATCTTTGCCCGGCGTCTTGATACCTTGCCCATGCAACGTGTTTGTCATTACCTCTGGCGCCCCCAGAAGGCGGTGAAATACCCCCCCCTCCAGAAACTGCACCTTGTGACGCAAGGCGAATTTTTCCTCTAGCGACCCATCAGGGGGCATGCGGTGATTCATGCGCCCCGGCAAATCCCGGATTTCGGGGTAAAGCGTGCCGCCCATGGCGACATTCACCTCTTGAAACCCGCGACACACCCCCAACAAAGGCTGGCCGCGCGCCACACAGGCGCGCACCAATGGCAGGGTAATCGCATCGCGCGCGCGATCAAACGCGCCATGCGCAGGGGTTTCATCTTCGCCATATTCTTCGGGGTGAACATTGGGGCGCCCCCCTGTCAGCAAAAACCCGTCACAGACTTCCATCAACTCGGCCACAGAAACAAGGCGCGGATCAGCAGGGATAAGCAAAGGCAGGCAGCGGCACACCTCCGATACGGCCTCGGAATTCATCCGCCCGCCCGCATGGGCCGGGTATTCATTATTGATCAAATGCGAATTGCCAATAATCCCGACGACTGGTCTGTGCATGTGCACCTCTGCAATCCCGTTTCCCCAATCCTAGCAAAGCCTGCGCAAAGGTCGAGGGCCGTAAGACAGATTCATGTCACACGGCCCAGAATATGGGCAAATCCCGAAAGATTTCGCCCAAGGCACTACATGCGCCGGATATATGTCCATGTCGGCACCACTGCCCCGCGCGCCACGCATTGCGCCTCGGCATCGCCCAGATAATCAAAACCCGCATTTGTCAGCACATGGGCAGAGGCGGGATTATCCTGAAACACCTCTGCAAAAAGCGTGCGCGAGCGGTGCGGATTGGCGCTGATAACCGTGCGCACGGCCTCTGACGCGAAACCCGCATTCCAGAATGCAGGCGCAACCCAGAAACCAACCTGGCTTTGCTGGCGGTCAAGCGGCTTGAGCGACAAAAGCCCCATAACACTGTCATAGCCCGCGACAGAGCCATCCAGCACCCAGACATCTTCTTCGCGCTGCGACGATTGGGCCTGCGCAATAAACCCCTCTGCCGCACCATCGGGCAAGGGATGGGGGATAGAACGCGTACCCTCTGCCACGCGCTTGTCGCCTGCATAGCGCGCCAGCGCGCTGGCATCAGACGCCTGAAGCGGCCGCAGCACCAAGCGGGGCGATGTCAGAATCGGCTGATCGGCCTGAATATCATTGTCGTAACTCATCACTGCTCCTGCGGGGGGCTTTTGGCCCGCCCTCCCTCTGATGGTATCCCGTCAAGCCCCTCCAGCCCGAAGGAATGGACAAAAAGAAACAGGGCCGGCCCTATGGCCGACCCTGTTCTACATCCGAAATGTAAACGTTCGGCTTATTCTGCAGCTGTCTCCATCGGCATGACAGATACGAAACTGCGCCCTTTGAAGCCCTTGGTGAAGACAAAGCGACCCTCGGTCAGGGCAAAAAGCGTGTGATCGCGGCCAATACCAACATTCGCGCCCGGCCAATGTTTCGTGCCGCGCTGGCGCACGATGATATTGCCCGGAATGGCATGCTGCCCACCATACAGTTTCACGCCCAGACGACGGCCAGCAGAATCGCGGCCATTGCGGGAGGAACCGCCAGCTTTTTTATGTGCCATGAGGGATTACTCCTCTGTAGTGGCTGCGGGTTTTTTCGCAGCGCGTTTCGGTTTTGCGGGGGCCTCTGTGCCCTCGGCAGCGGGGGCTGCTTTCTTGGCGCGGGTGGCTTTCTTTGCCGGGCCCTCTGCCGCCGCGACAGTCGCAGGAGCAGCGGCTTCAACAACAAAGCCGGAAACAGAACCTGTCCCAATCGCAGCTTTCACGCCAGTTGCATCCGCGCCAGTTGCCAGAATATCGGTCACACGCACCAGCGTCAGCTTCTGGCGGTGGCCTTTGGTACGCTGCGAGCTGTGCTTGCGGCGGCGCTTGACATAATGGATGACCTTGTCAGCTTTGATCTGGTCAATCACTTCTGCCTGAACACCTGCACCCGCAACCATGGGCGCGCCAATGACAGGCGCATCGCCACCCAGCATCAGAATTTCGTTAAACTGGACTGTTTCACCAGCTTGTGCGGCAATACGCTCTACGCGCAGGACATCGCCCGCCTGCACGCGATATTGCTTGCCACCAGTCTTTAGGACCGCAAACATCGGCCTGTTCCTTTTTCTCTCTGCCGCGCCCTGTGGCCCCTGCCTCTGGGACAGATGTTTTATGCCTCGGACGGCGTGCCCGCATATGCGGGCAATAGCCATATGCCGCGCGAGCCGAATGCCCGAACGGAGCCTGTCATATGGGGGAAAGCGGCTGGCGTGTCAAGCTGCGCGGGGGGGGGCAGGATGCGCAGTTTGCGCGCCCCCTGCCATGTGGCGCGCAAGTTACAGGCGCAGCCCTTCCCGCCCAGCCAAATCGGTGAAAAACTGCCATGCAACACGGCCAGAGCGACTGCCGCGCGTGGCCTGCCATTCTATCGCCTCGGCCCGCAGGCGCGCAGGGTCAATCTGCAAGCCATAGGCCGCACAATAGCCCGCGATCATCGCCAGATATTCATCCTGCCCGCAAGGATGAAAGCCCAGCCACAGGCCGAATCTGTCAGAAAGCGATACTTTCTCTTCCACAGCCTCGGACGGTGTAATGGCCGAAGAGCGTTCATTTTCAATCATGTCACGGGGCATCAGATGGCGCCGATTCGAGGTGGCATAAAGAACCACATTCTCTGGCCGCCCCTCTATCCCGCCATCCAGAACGGCCTTGAGCGATTTATAATGCTGGTCATCATGACTGAAAGACAGATCGTCGCAAAACAACACAAACCGCGCCGCAGATTGGCGCAAATGCCCCATCAACCGCCCGATTGTGGGCAAATCCTCGCGCTGGATTTCCACCAGCTTCAGGGCGCTGGAAGGTTCCATCTGCAGCACACGGGCATGAACAGCCTTCACAAGCGAGGATTTCCCCATCCCGCGCGCGCCCCATAACAGCGCATTATTGGCAGGCAGGCCACGGGCAAATTGCACGGTATTGGCCAAAAGCGTATCGCGTGCGCGATCCACCCCCAACAGCAAATCCAGCGCGACGCGGTTTACATCCGGCACAGGCTGCAAACGGTCTGGCGCAACATGCCAGATAAAGGCATCAGCAATTGCCACCTCTGGCGCAGGCGCAGGGACAGGAGAGAGGCGCTCCAACGCCTCGGCAATCCGGCGCAGACTATCGCTATCTTGCGCGGCGGCGAGGGGCAGAGTCGTCATTTCTCGCCTTCCAGCTCATCTTCAAAAACCGGATCATCATCATCAAGCAGGCCTTCGCGGCGCAATTCTTCATTGCGCTTGCGCTCGACCATACCCACCAGCCGGATCGAGATTTCATAAAGCCCGTAAACCACTGCAAATAGAATGATCTGGGTAATGACATCGGGCGGGGTGACAAGTGCCGCCAGTGTCAGAATACCCACCACGGCCCATTTGCGCCCGGCCCGAAGCCCTGCCTCGGAGACAAGCCCCGCCTTGCCCATCAGCGTCAGCAGCACAGGAAGCTGAAAGCAAAGCCCGAAGGCCACGATAAACTTGATTGTCAGATTCAGATAGGCTTGGGCAGAGCCTTGGAAAACCACCGACAAAGGCGCAGCCCCTGCAACCCCCTCGACAACTTCGCCCCCCGCCCCAAATTGCTGAAATCCAAGGAAGAAATTATAGGCAAGTGGCGTAACCACATAAAAGGCAAATGACGCACCCAGAAAGAACATGAAAGGCGAGGCCACCAGAAACGGCAAAAACGCGTTCTTCTCGGTTCGGTACAGGCCCGGTGCCACAAAGCGCCACATCTGATGCGCGATCACCGGGAAAGACAGCATGAAGCCGCCAAGGATGGATACCTTGATTGCCACAAAGAACCCTTCTTGCGGACTGATGAAGATCAGGTCGCAATCCTGCCCACGCGCGGCAAGCGCATCACAAAGCGGGGCTGTCAGGAAATTGAATATTGGTGTCGCAATGCTGAAACAGGCCGCCATCGCCACGACAAAGGCCAGCACGGATTTGATGATCCGCGAGCGCAGCTCCGCAAGATGCTCGATAAGCGGCGCGCTTTTGTCGTCAATGTCATTCTGCGGGCTGGAATTGCTCATGCCTTGCTCTTGTCTTGGGCACCATCCCCGGTCGGGGTTTCAGCTTTCGGCGCTGCGGGGGCAGCGGCTGCTGTGGCGGCCTTGTGCTTGTCCATCTCCTCGGACATGCGCGCCATCGCGGCATCATCTTCGGCCTCGGCTTTGGCGGCGGCGCTGTCTGATTTCTTGCCACCGACTGTCTTTGCGGTGGCCCCTTTTTTGGCGTCATCCCCGGTATCTTTCAGCGGATCCCAGTTGCGCATCTTGTTCAGCTCATCCAGCCCCGTGCCTTTGGTATCCGTGGCATTGCGCAGATCGCGCGCAACATCCTTCACGCCGCTGGCATCGGCAGCATCATCCATCGCACGCTGAAACTCGCGCGCCATGGCGCGCGCTTTCGCGGGGAATTGCCCAAGGGTGCGAAACATTTTGGGCAGGTCTTTTGGCCCCACCACGATCAGCGCCACGATGCCGATCACCATCAGCTCTGTCCAGCCGATATCAAACATCAGATCCCCTTTGCCTCTGCGAGGTCGGGTGAACGACACCCCTGTCCCGGCCCTTTCAGGCGCGGAGAGAACAGCACAAGCCCCAGATCAGGCCAAGTAACGGCCCGGATCAGGCCTTGTCCTTGTCATGCTCCGGGGTGATGTCACGTGCGGTTTTCGCGGCGTCATCCGAGGATTTCTCGATCTCGTCAGACCCATCTTTCAGGCCCTTCTTGAACGATGTGATGCCCTTGCCCACTTCGCCCATCAGAGCGCTTACCTTGCCGCGCCCAAAAAGGACAAGCACCACAACCGCGATGATGATAAAACCAGCGGGGCCAATATTGTTCAGCATGCGTATCTCCCTTGGCTGCGCGATCCTGTGTTGTCACGCAGTCTTACGCATTTCATTTATGGAGTCTTGCGGCCCATTCAAAGCCCCAATTTCAGAATCGGAACAATTTCCTGTCGGGAGAGGTGCTTTTATTCAATCCCACGCATCCAGAAGCGGCACTCCGACCAGCGCCTTGACGCAATTGCGGCCTGAAGTTTTCGCCTCATACAGATAGGCATCCGCCGCCGCGATCACTGCATCGCGCGTGTCGATCACGCCAGAGGCGGTTGCAACACCCAGACTGGCGGTAAAATCCACCTGCGGGAAATCCCGCACGATGGTTCCCTCGATCACACGGCGCAGACGCTCGGCAATCTCGACCGCAGCCTCGGAATCGGCCAGCAACAACACTCCGAATTCTTCCCCACCCAAACGGCCCAGACGGTCGCAGGGGCGCAATTCGGATTGCACCACATGGGCCACCGCCCGCAACACAGCATCTCCGGCAGCGTGGCCATGGGTGTCATTGATTTTCTTGAAATGATCCAGATCGAACATCACCAGCGAACAGGGAATGCCGCTGCGCTGCCATGTGGACATGGCGCGCCCCAGATCGGCCATGAAAGCACGGCGCGTAAGCGCCTTTGTCAGCATGTCACATTGCGACACTGACCAAAGCGCATGATGCTCTGCCACCAGCACGGCAACTCCCGCCAGCAAATGCCCTGCACCCGATTCGAACTCTCGCGCATAGGCGCGCAACAGTCCAATGCGCCGCCCCTGATGCACGATCGGCGCCTGAATGCTGGCCATATTGGCGGGCGCAGGAGGCAGGGGAGCACCATCGAACTGGATGGCGACATGTCGCGCCCCTGTGGTTTGGCGCACCAGATAGAGGATTGTATCATACTGCTCGGCAGTCGGATCGGACGCGGCAAATGCCTCGGACACTGCGACGGAGGGTTCGGGAAAATCAAATGCCATATTCATTATGATAACCTGCTTGCAAATACCGCTCTCTGGCAAACTGACCAGAGCAATGTTTAATAAGCTATTAACTACGCAGCCATCGTGGCAAATTCTTGACCGTATCGTGACTTTACCAAGCGCAGCCCCTGTGGGCCTTACAAAGCGCGAAACAAACGTTTCTGGCGGTCTGTCCACTGCACCTGAAGGGTGTAGCCGCCTTCTTCCTCGCTCTCGGCTGTCACAACGCCTTGCGCATATAACCAAGCCCGCGCGCGACCTGCGGAAAAAGGCAAATGCACTTCGGCGGCATGGCGCGTATCGTCCAATTGCTCTGTCAGCGCATCAAACAGCGCCTCCAGCCCCTCGCCCGTCACGGAAGAGCCAAGAAACACTGTCGGTTCGGCGCGCGCGCGCTCCAGAAGTGCCGCGTGCTGGGCGGGGGGCAGAAGATCGGCCTTGTTCCACAATTCAAACTGGCGCGTATGCGCATCCACCCCAAGATCGGCCAGAATGTCGCGCACATTGCGCGCTTGTTCTTCGGTTTCAGGATGGGCGATATCGCGCACATGCACAATCAGATCTGCCTCCAGCACCTCTTCCAGCGTGGCGCGGAATGCCGCAACAAGCTGCGTGGGCAGATCAGAAATAAAGCCTACAGTATCGGAGAGAATCACATCCTTGCCCGTGGGCAGGCGCACAGCGCGCATGGTAGGATCAAGCGTGGCAAAGAGCATGTCCTTTGCCAGCACCTCTGCCCCTGTAAGACGGTTGAACAAGGTGGATTTGCCCGCATTGGTATAGCCCACAAGGGCCACCACGGGAAACGGCACCTTGCGCCGCGCGGCGCGGTGCAATTCGCGCGTCTTGACAACTTTTTCCAACTGGCGGCGCAGGCGCACCATTTGCGTGTCAATCGCGCGGCGGTCGGCCTCGATCTGGGTTTCGCCCGGCCCGCCTACAAAGCCCAAGCCACCGCGCTGGCGCTCCAGATGTGTCCAGGCGCGCACAAGGCGGGTGCGCTGATAGCTGAGCGCAGCAAGCTCCACTTGCAACACCCCTTCACGGGTGCGCGCGCGATCAGCGAAAATTTCCAGAATAAGCCCAGTACGATCCAGAAGCTTGACCTTCCAGGCGCGTTCAAGATTGCGCTGCTGCACAGGTGTCACAGGGCCGTCAATCAGCACCAGCGCGACATCGGCCTCTGCGATGCGCAGGCCCAGTTCTTCCACCTTGCCAGCGCCAAACAGCATCCCCGGCTGCGCCTTGGGCAGGCGCACGACAGCGCTGTCCACAATTTCCAGCCCCGGCAAGGCATGCGCCAGCGCCACGGCCTCTGCCAAGGCAAGATCCGGCTCGCGCGCAGAGGGTTGCGATTTTATCTCAGGATGAATCACAAAGGCCCGTGTCGGGCCAGCCCGTGTTTCCTTGCCTATCTCGCCTGCTTCAGCCGCCATATGCGAGATCAGCTTTCTCCCTCGTAAAGGGAAATTGGCTGTCCGGGCATGATGGTGGAAATCGCGTGCTTATAGACAAGCTGGCTTTGACCATCGCGCCGCAACAGCACACAGAAATTGTCAAACCATGTGATCACGCCTTGCAGCTTGACCCCGTTGATCAGAAACACGGTAACTGGAACCTTGTTCTTGCGAACATGATTCAGGAATGCGTCTTGCAGGTTTTGTTTCTCACTGGCCATGCGTTTGCCTTTTTTGTTGGGCGTGTTTGGTTTACGCAGAGAGCCTCATCTCCCTATGGGGCAAGTATGTCGCGGGTTTTTCAAAACTTCCAGCCCTGAAACGCCGGAAATTGTCTTTGGCCAGAGATTTATGCGCCAGCGTTGCCTTCTTGGCCGAACATGGCGGCGCAGGGCTGCACCTGCTTTGGAACCCTGCGCGCGCGGTCAGTTTCCCCCGATCAGGCCACGCAACCGGCGGCCCAACTCTTCTTCCACGCCACGCCGAATCGTATCTTGCACGCTTTCCCCCTCTTCGCGTGTCACCCCAAGGTCGCGCTCGATGCGCTGCACTGCTTCAGAGCGCGCGCGCTCTTCCAGTCGCCGGGCCTCTTCGCGGGCAATCTCTTCCAGCCGCTCTTGTTCGGCGCGCAACTGCTCGCGCGCCAGGGCTTCCATGTCCAGCCGAAAGCGCGGGGCATCCCATGGCCCGGTGATCATCAATGGCACGCGCAAACTCTCGTCGCCGCGCACAGCGGCGGGGATGATGCGATAATCCAGATTGCGCGCCCCCAGCCCCACTTGCCCGCGCCCTGTCACGGAAAAGCGTTCAGCCTGCATGCGCAGATCATCATTGCGCAAAACGCCCTCTGCCATGGTGAAAGTGCCTGTGACGGATTGATAAACAGTGCGCCGCCCCTCGCCCATATATGACATGTCCAGATTGCGCAGCATTTGCGACAGATCGAACCCCAGCAACTCTCCCGCGCCCAAAGCCAGACGCCCCTCGCCGCGCAGGCTGTTCATAATGGCATGCATGCTGTTGCCCACGCCCAGAAATTGCATATCCAGATCACCCCGCCCTTGCAGGCGTCGGTAATCAGCCAATTCGCCCAGCAAGGGGAGCAGATCAATCTCCCGCAGGCGCATAGTGCCGCCCACAGACAGGCCCGCGCGATTGTTCATCACAAATTCGCCTGTCATCTGCCCGCCAAAAAGGGCCACTTCCCGAAACGTCACAACCGCGCGCGCGCGGTCAATGCTCAGGCCAAGGCGGGTGCGCCCCAGCGTTGTAATATCCGTGCGCAACCCATTGAGAGACAGCGAGATTTCAGCATCCACCAGCCCCAGCGCGCTGGCATCTATGGGCGCGCGTGACCAGCCTGCACTTGCGCCCTGCCCTTGGGCTGCGCTGCCTTGGCCAGTGCTGGCGCTGCGCAAATCCAGCACATCCCCCGCAAGCTGGCCTGTCAGGCGCGCACGCTCCGCCCCCGGCAACAGATCAAGCCCCCCTTACAGCCGCACCCCACCGGCCCCAAATTGCGCCTCGCGGGTGTAAATCCCACCATCGGCAGTGCGGGTAATCCGCCCGCTCAGCCCA
>JAIUNA010000064.1 GCA_022565265.1 Roseinatronobacter sp.
AACCTAAACGCGAAATGCAGCCCAAAGGCGCCCAAGACAATCCGCCATCCGTCCGACGGTGCCGCCCAAACCGCCCAGAAGGCACCGATCATGCCGTCTCAGCACACCCTCGTGAATATGGTGGGCTGATGGCTTCGGAAGATTTCGCAGAGTTTCAGGCCCGCATTCCCGGCGCCTATTTCTTTATTGGCCAGCAAGGGGCCTATCCCCATCATCCGGCCTATCGGTTTGACCCCCAGATTATTGCAATTGGTGCCGAGATCTTTGTGGATCTGGTCAAGACACGCGGTTTTTCAACCTCTACCTCCACCCCACAGCTTCAAGAGGCTTTCTGACATGTCCCGACATACATCCTTGCCCGCGGCCAGCCTGTTTGCCGCAACACTATGCGCCGCTGCAACAACCAATGCGCAAACGCTGACAGTTTCCTCATGGGTTCCGCCCACACATTTTATCCATACGGATTTTCTGGTGCCCTTCGCGGCAGAGGTGGCGGCAGTGACAGAGGGGCGCGTGACGCTGAACATCCTGCCTGCACCTCTGGGCGGGCCTGCGCAGCATTGGGAACTGGCACGCAATGGCATTGCCGATATCACATGGGGCAATTTCACCTATGAGCCAGAGCGCTTTGTTGCCATGTGGTTTGCCGAATTCCCCAATGCAGGCACGCATGCCGAAGCCCAGAGCCGGGCACTCTGGCGTACCTATGAAACCTATATGGCCGATAACCCCGCTTTTGCCGGCGTAAAAATGCTGGGCGTTGGCCTGTTTGGAGGGGGCCAGTTGCATCATGGCACAAAGCCCATCACGACACCTGCGGATATCGCCAATCAAACGTTCCGCATGGGTGGCCCGATTCAGGAACGGATGCTGACAGCGCTGGGGGCCGTACCAGTTGCCGCACCTGCTACCCGCGCCTATGAGATGCTCGAAAGCGGTGTGATTGATGGCTCGCTCCATTCCATAGAATCGGTGATGAATTTCCGCCTTGAAGGCGTGCTCAAGCATCATACGGTTTTTCCAAAAGGGTTTTATGATGCAACTTTCTTTGTGGCCATGAATGCAGCGCGTTGGAACCGCTTGTCAGAGCAGGATCGCACCGCCATTGAAGGGATTATCGGCGAAACCCTCTCTGCCGCATGGGGCCGCAGTTTCGACATCCAAGCCCCCCGCGCCGTTGCAAAGCTTGCAGAGGCGGGCAACAGTTTTGCCGAGCCATCGCAAGAGCTGATTTCGGCAGTTGATGCCATTTATGCACAGATGGTTGAAGATTGGATTATCGCGGCACAGCGCGCGGGCGTGGCCGATCCGGAAGCCGTGCTTGACTTCTATCAAAGCACCTATACCCAACTGGCCGCGCAATAAGCGCCAGAGGCCGGGGCGTGGCCCCGGCCCGGCAATGGCAGGCCAGAGACCCCGAACAGGGCCATTAGCGCAAAGAGGGCAGATGGAACGCTTCACAGATTTGATCCGCCGGGCCATGGAAGTGCTGATTGCGCTTGTCCTGTTTGGCATGGTGGCCCTGACATTCGCAGATGTGATTGGCCGGCGCCTCATCGGCAGGCCGATTTATGGCGCGCATGATATCACCGAACACCTGATGGCGCTTGTGATCTTTGCGGGCCTTCCGCTTGTCACCGCCGTTGGCCTGCATCTGACAGTCGATCTTTTTGACCGCTATCTGAAAAAGCGTTGGTGGCAGGGCATAACCGGGCTGCTTGTGGCTGTGATCTTTGCGCTGCTGGCATGGCTGTTTTTCCGTCAGGCCACAACCGCAAGCCAGATATCAGAGGTAAGCCAAGCCCTGCGCATTCCGCGTGCGCCGCTTTATTATTACATGTCGGCATCTTGCGCCCTGTCTGCACTTGCTGCGGCTGTAACCAGCGTGACAGGGCATATGGCCGCGGATGCGGATAATTCGGAGGATGCGACATGACCCTTGGCCTCACAGCAATGGCGGCCGCTATCGTGCTGGCCTTCTTGCGCGTGCCGTTGGCCTTTGCGCTGCTGATAGTCTCGATCGTCGGGATCGGGGTAGCGGTGAACTGGAATGTGGCCTTCATGTTGCTGCCCATGACAATCTCCGAGGCGGTATTGTCCTATGAGCTGGCCGTTGTGCCCATGTTCATTCTGATGGGAAATGTGATTTCCAAAACCGGAATCGCCCAAGACCTGTTTCGTGCTGCCTATGCGTTTTTCGGCCATGTGCGCGGTGGGCTTGCGCTGTCTACCATGACTGCCTGTTCGGGGTTTTCAGCGGTCTGTGGTTCCAGTTATGCGACAGCGGCAACCATGGCCAAGGTCGCTTATCCCAGCATGAAACGCTATGGCTATTCGGATGAACTGGCCGCCGGTACGATTGCGGCGGGGGGCACGCTGGGTATCTTGATTCCGCCCTCCATCATCATGGTGATTTACGGCATCCTGACCCAGACCAATATCCGAGACCTGTTTATTGCCGGTGTCATTCCGGGCCTGATTGGCGTGGTGATCTATCTGGTGGTGATCCGGCTTATTGCGGCGCGCAATCCCGCCTCTGCCCCTGCCGGAGAGCGCAGCTCTTGGCGAGAGCGCTGGCGCGCGCTGGCGGGAGTGTGGCCTTTCATGCTGCTGTTTGCGCTGATCATTGGCGGGCTTTATGCCCGGCTGTTCACCCCCACAGAGGCCGCAGGCATGGGCGCGGGGCTGGCGATGATCGTGGCCACCCTGCAACGGCGCCTGAATTTGCGGCTTTTGAAACAGATCATCGTTGATACGGCCTATACCTCGATCTCGCTTTATGCCGTGCTGTTCGGGGCGCTGATGCTCTCGCGGCTGCTTACATTATCGGGCCTGTCCACCGAGGTCTTGCAGCTTGTCACCGGCTTTGGGCTGGAGGGGATGATGCTGATCCTGGCCATCCTTCTTGTGTTTCTGGTGCTGGGATGCGTGATGGATTCCATGGCGATCATCCTGATCTTTGCGCCCCTATTCGCGCCGATCGTTGTGGCGCAGGGCTTTGATCTGGTCTGGTTCGGGATTTTGATCATTGTTGCGACAGAGATTGCACTGATCACCCCCCCTATCGGGATGAATGTCTATGTGCTCAAGGCTGTGCTGCCCTCTATCCCGATGCAGCGCATCTTCCGGGGCCTGATGCCCTTCGTTGCCGCCGATTTCGTGCGGCTGGCCCTGTTACTGGCTTTTCCAGCATTGGCACTCTGGCTGGGCACAACTGTCAGATAGCTGCCCGGTTGCACAGCGCTCCGCCGTTTTGATGGCCTGTCGCGGGTTACCTGTACCCTGCCGCCTGAGATATTATATCCTGCGTCAGGATGTCATCATGTGCGAGAGGAAGAATTGCATGACCGCAGACGAGGTGATTGCTCATTTTGCGCTTTGCCCGCACCCCGAAGGCGGGTGGTATCGGGAAACATGGGTCGCCCCCACACAAGAGGGCGAGCGCCCCAGCGGCACAGCCATTCTGTTTTTGCTAAAGGCCGGAGAGCGCAGTCATTGGCATAGGGTGGATGCTACTGAGATCTGGCATTTTCACGCGGGTGCACCTTTGGCGCTGCGATATGCAGCCCATGCCAAAGGGCCAGCGCAAGAGATGACACTGGGCACCGGCTTTGCCACGGGCGCGCAGCCACAAGGGATCATTCCCGCCGGATACTGGCAATCCGCCCAAAGCCTTGGCGAGTGGTCGCTGGTCGGGTGCACAGTTTCACCGGGGTTTCAATTCGCCGGGTTTGAACTGGCCCCCAGCGACTTCGACATTCCCGCTACCGCGTGATCGCACAGAAGCCGCAAAACTTGCGCATATTGGTCTTGACGCTGCAAGCCTGCTCGACTAAACGCCGCAATGCCTGTGGCGGAGTAGCTCAGTTGGTTAGAGCAGCGGAATCATAATCCGCGTGTCGGGGGTTCGAGTCCCTCCTCCGCTACCAAAATTTTCACAAAATGAAATGGACGGATTGGCGCTGGCCAGCGCGCGTATTTCTTTGTGTGCGAATGCGCAGATTGCTGGTGCGTGGGGCGCGGCGGATGGCGGTATTTTTGCTGGATAAACTCTGCGGAAAGTTATTTAACTTTTGGTGGATATCGTGGGGTATTTGCAACAATCTGACTGTCACCCGGATTATTTACTTTCGATAATTTTTATAATCTTTATATGAATTATTTCTAATAAGATTACATTTTAATATTATTCTCATGTCATCGTAATACAGGGAAGTGGCGCGGCATATGGGGTTTCCCTTTGGCGGGTGTGCGCGTGCTTGGGGTGCTCGTGACGCGGCATAGCAAAGCTTTGCGCTTGGGTGCAGCACGTCAATTCGCAGCTTTGTATCCTGATCGCATCTTTCTCAAATTTCCAGGCAAGCAACTGATAAATAGTATATAAAACCAAATGCGGTGCGCTGTGTGCGTTGTTGGCCCACAATGGCGCGGCGGCGGCTCGTTGCGGTTGGGTGGCCGGGCAATGCGGGGTGGGTGGTCGCGGGTGACGCAAAATATGGCCCATCGACAGGTGGCGACTGGCGCAAGCGCGGCGCAGGATCACTCATTCGTAAGATTTGTAATATCAAAAGTGATAGATTCTAATCTCTTATAATCAAGATAACATAATTCTTATTTATTGACGGAAAAAAATTGATTAGCTAGCAACAGGACAAGATTTAACTAAAAATTAGACGAGGGTACGTCCATGAACAGATACGTGCTGCTTTCGTTGGCGGCCTCGGTGAGTGTGTTGGCCGGTTGCGCTGCAAAGGCACCAGAGAATGATCGATGCCTTCAGCGCGAGGTGCTCGACCTCAAAACCAATACAGTCATTCTGGAACCGATCATTGAGGGCGATTGTCTGCCCTATGTTCCGGTTGCTCCGGCGCCGGTGAGTGGTGGGTCTGGCGGGCCTGGCCCAACGCCGGGGCCAGGGCCGACACCGGGGCCAGGGCCTGGCCCAGGGCCGGGGCCGGGTGGTGATGAAGGGTCTGGTGCTGGGCCTGGCGGGGGTGGCGGCGGCCAGACCGGAGGGTCAGGCATTGAAGGATCTGTTGCCGGGCCAGACGGTGCGGCAGCGGGCGAGCTAAGCGGTGATGGCAATTTGCAGGGTTCGATCGCAGGGCCGGGCGGTGCGGGCGCAGGCAGTATCACCGTGGGGCCGACAGGTTTTTCTTTCAACTGACATCCCATGAGACCGGCCCATGCCTGCAAGCGTGCCGGTTTGGGCCATAAAAATACAAAACTTGGACTATGACGGAGGCGTAAGTCATGCAGAATTCAGAATTCCCAATCGTCATGATTGCGGCAGTTGCTATGCTGGCCTTCAGTGCATCTGCACCATCGGCGCAAAATGCCGGAACAAGCTGGAGCGGGGCCTATTCCTTCCCCGGCGCGAATGACCGCATTTCGCGCCTGCAAACCGCCGATCTGGCAAAGCGCGCTGAAAGCGGGTATTTCAGCTCTTTCGGGCCGGGTGACAGTTTTATCTATAACTACACCACAAACGATCATAGCGCCGTGAACAACATCAATGCTGCCGAAGGCGCACATGTGGATGTGCAAAACCGCACTGCTGAAGGCAGCGGGACAAATTCCTATGCTGTTGGCAGTATAAACACGACGACCAACACCATTAACGGCAATAACAATATTGTGGATATCACGTCTCAAGCAAACTCTCTCGGGTGTCAGGATGGGCGGATCACAACAAGTGTTTCTTCTGCCGGTGCGGGTGGCAGCATTTCAGGGCAGGGAAGTGGAGCGTCTTCGAGTGCGTCTGGCACGCAATGTTAAGCAAATCTGATGAAACCTAGTAACCTATCACGCGTGAATCTGCGTCCTTTGATCGGGCTTTTGGCAGCAAGTTATCTTGCCGCCTGCGGGACATCGATGAAACCAAGCAACCGCGATGTTGATTTGGTTGAAGGGCCGCCCATTGTTGATGTGATTACATCGTTTGACGAAGCGCTGTCTTGTATGCAGGGGCGGATTTCGCCGTCGCTGACATTCGCTGTGGGGCAGATCCCTGACAATACCGGCAAAGAGCAGCATAATGACGGGGGCACAGGGCGTTTCGTAACGCAGGGCGCCTCTGATATTGTGCAATCCGCCTTGTTCAAAACTGGCGTTACCTTGCTGAACCGCCGGGAGATGAGCATTATTCTGGGTGAAGGCCAATGGGGCATTCGCGATGTGCGCGCGATGACGCCAACCAATTTTTACATTTCTGGCAGCATCAATAGTCTGGATTTCATTCCCGGTGGCGGCAGCTTTCTTTCTGTAGGTGGGGTTGGGCCAAGATACCGGCAAAACCGTATTCTTATTGCGCTTGATCTGAGTGTGACGAATACGCAAAACGGCCAGATTGTGGCAAGCATTCCGTTGCAAAAACAGATTTTCGCCGATGAGCTGGGCATAACCTCTGCGCGGATTTTCGGGACAACACTGATTGATTTTGATGCTGGCGCGCAACAACGCGAGGCTGTCAATTTTGCGCTGCGCCAGATGCTGTATTTTGCAACTTTTGAACTCTTGTCGCAAATGATGCCTGCGCGCACCTATGCCGAATGTCGCGACCTGATTTCTGATACGATGGGAAGTATCGAAGGTGAAAGGACATCTGCGGAATCGGTAGAACGGCTGCGTGCGGCACAAGCGGCCGCCGCCGCAGAAGCGGGCGAGAGCGAGGCTGTTAATTGACGTAGCCTTTTATAATATCAAGTTTTGCGGATATCTTGGTGTTTGGGGATTTTGGAGATTCGGGGTTTTTAGTGTAAAATTAAAAATTGGTTTTTTATTGATCGAAGCGCGTTTCCCGTGTGGCGCAGCTTTGGTTTTTTAAATTACTGGCGAAATTCGAGCGGCGCTGGCTGCCGTGACTTATATTCAATGCCGATAGTTTGGTTGAAGTGTTTTGGTGCTTCATCTGGCTTGAAATGGTTGTGCCTTTGCTTGGTATCTCGCAGTCCTGATGGCCAAGGCTGTCGGGGAAAAGCCTTGCTGCCTTCAGCGCATTGCAGAGCGCTGCTTTATTGGGCGCGGTGTACTATATCATTGATAATATGAAATAAAATTTCTTGCTTGCGTTGCGTCAGGGCTGGGGGCGCGCGTAGCATCGCCTTTCTTAGGAGCTAAAAAATCTTTTAGAGGAACGCGGTATATATTTTGATACATTATAACTCCCATAAGATAACAAAATTGTTATTGTTTTAATTTTCTTTATATACAACAATGCGGCTGCGATAGGGAATAGGTCGCGCAAAGAATAAGATCTGGCTCGATATTGAGTCTTTCACGAGAGGAAAATAAAATGAAACTGACCATGATAAAACTGCTTGGAACAGCGGCGCTGGCCTCCTTCGGCTTTTCTGCATCCGCGCAGACCGTAATTAACATCGGTATCGATGAAGTTATCGGTAGTGTTGAAAATAACGTCAGCAGCAGCGGAACTTTATCCCCTGCAACGGGCATTTTTACTGTTCCTTCCGAAATCGATATCTCTGTTACATTTGGCAGCCTGCCGGTTGATCCCAACCAAGCGCTGGCGACTGCAAATTCGGCAGTGACGCAAATCCAGAATGCGTCGGTGCAGATCAACAGCATCGCGACAAACGTTGCTGAAATCGATGGTTCGATCAATCTTGAAGTGGGTGGTGAGAATGGTCTGACCACTGCCAGCAATGCAGCTAACGAAGCTTCTGAAGCTGGTAACACTGCCGGAAACATCGCATTCGACTTTGCAGTTGCCATCGACAACTCTACAACCGTCGAGTCGATCGAAGTTGGCCAGGTTATTGAAGAAACAACGACCGATACACTGGCAGCAAACGGCGCTTTCGCGGCCGCGACTTCCAGCGCAACCGCGTCCAGCAGCGCCGCTTCTGAAGCCGCATCAAGTGCTTTGGAAGGCAGCGTATTTGTCTTTGGTGATATCAGCGCATTGGGTCTGGGTGTGACAAACACAACCGATGTGGCTTATCTCAGCAATCTGGCGGGCACTGTATCCAGCGCGGCAAATACATCGAACACCGCAGCCAGCTTTGATTCGTTCAATGCAGATGGCCTTGGCGTGAATGCATTGGCGACCAACACCGCCAGCATCAACGGCAGCATCACCGGTTCGTTCACTGGTGGCAGCGCGACAGTTGGCAGCCTCTCGACAGTTGCGGCAGGTGCCATCAATACAGCACGCATCAGCGGCGCGACACAGATCATCGTCGAGTAATTTACCCGACCACATCTGTCTTTGAGGGGCGCTTTGCGGCGCCCCTTTTTTATGGTCAAAACGCGCAGCCGCGCTTTTGCATGGACATGCAGCTTATGACGCGGCGCGGCGCAATCTGGGATGCATATTCTCAGGACACTTATTCTCAAAGTATTATTAAAAATAACCACAAAAATTTCAAATGATTATTACTTAGAATTATATCATTCGATTTAGCATCATATCTAGATAAGCTTATATATCTTTATGTATCTTGAAATTCAAAAATAACAAGGAGTCACGAAATGCGTGATCGATCATGTATGTTCAGTGTTGTGATGCTTGATCTGTTTGGTATTTCGAGCGCCGGTGCACAGACGATGCCGCCGGGTGCCGCAGCTTCTGGCTGCAATGTGTCACAATTTGCGCCGATCATGTCAGAGCGTACGGGGTAATTGCTGTAGTGGAACAATTCTTCTTGTCCGGCTGGTTCAGGGGCGACTGATGTCGCCGGCGCTTCCGCGCCGCTTATGGTGATAGGTGTCATTGATGACAGCAATGATGGCTGGAACGGCAAAGGAAAAGGCAAAGGTAAGGGTAAGGGTAAAGGTAAAGGTAAGGGCCGAGGGTGGGAGAATAGCAATAATCAACCCAACCCACCAAGCCCACCAGCAAACCCCCCGGCAGATCCTCCAGCTAACCCGCCGGCTAACCCGCCGGCTAACCCGCCGGCTAACCCCCCGGCATGCCCTGGCAATTCCTGCGGTTAACCGTTTGGCAGCTGCTCTAGCCGCTCTTGCGCGCCCAATACGGCAAGCAGATTTATCCCTCTGCTGCCATATTGGGCGCGATTTTATCTTTGTCCCTTGTGCCAATCATCCAGACGCGCCCAGAGCGCCAGTGCTGTACCGGCAAGTGCAAGGGCCACGAACAGCCAGCGCAAGCTGTCCAGATGGGGAACAAGTGGCAAGATGCTGTCTTGAGCCTCGGCCAGCGCAGTTTGGGCTATCTCTACCCCTGCCGCGCCAAGTGTTGCCACGCCTGCCGCACCAGCCCCTTGCAGGCTGCGACTTTTGCCAAGGGCTTCGCGCAGGGGTGGGGCTTCGGGGGCAAAGGGCTGAGGCCGGGGGCCAAAACGCTGCCCCCAGACACGCGCGGGGCCGAGATCAATATGCATGAAACCAGAGCGCGGATAATAGCCAAAACCAAGAAAACCCACAGCGCGGGCGGCGGCCTCAAACTCTGCCGGGTCGTGGTTGGTCATGCTGATGTCAAAGGCCGTTCCCTCCATATGCTTGGATTGTCTGGCCCCGCCAACAGCGCGGTTGTGATCGGGGCTGCGATAGCCTGACCGCAGGATCAGGGGTTTGCCCAGCCTGTCGCGCAGGGCTTGCAGCTTGTCCATTGCATCGGGATGCAACAGCAGGCGGCCACTGCCACGGCAGGCAATTTCAGCGGGAGAGAAGTTTTTCCAGCGCCACTGCGCTGCGGGCACATCGCGGTGATGCTGGAACAGGTGGACGGTTTCGGCCATGGCTGCACTCCGGTTCTGGCCCGCGCCTATGCGGGCGATCGGGGCAGAGTGTGCCATAGCGGCCTTGCGCAGGTGTCAAGACAGCGCGCGCCGGGTCACGATGCGCCGTCTTGCGCGCTGCGCGCGGCCTGAATGGCGCGGATATGTTCGGGCCAGCTTTGGCGGATGAAATCCAGAATTGCTTCGAGTTCGGCATCTTGCAGGACATCGCCAAAGGCGGGCATGGCCGAGGTGAAATTCACCCCCAGATCATCCAGCACTGCCTGACCACCGCGCGCGACATAATCAAACAAGAACCTGTCGCCATGGTGCCAAGTATGGCCGGTTTCATCATGCGGGGGCGCGGGCAGCAGGCCATCAGGGCCGGGGCGCTGCCAGTCTGGTGCACCTTCCAGATTGGCCCCGTGGCAGGCAGCACAAAATGTATCATAGAGCGCGTGCCCCTCCGGCTGGGCATGCACCGCAGTCGCTGCCGATAGCGCAAGAGCCAGAAATGGGGCGGAAAGCCGGGCTGTGTTCTGCATGGCCCTGTCTTGCCGTGATCTGCGCAAGGATGCAATCACGCATCGCACTGTGACATGTCAAAAGGGGGTGACATGCGTCACCCCCTTTCGTGTATTCTCAGCGGCGCAAGCCGATATCAGGCAAGCACAAGGTTTGTCGCGGATTCGCGGCCATTGCGGTCGCTTTCCAGATCGAACGAGACATGCTGCCCGTCATCCAGTTGGCGAATGCCTGCACGCTCCAGCGCGCTGATATGAACAAAGATGTCTTTCGTGCCATTCTCTGGCGCGATAAAGCCGAAACCTTTGGTAGAATTGAACCATTTCACGGTGCCATTGGCCATCGTGATATCTCCTGTTTTTCGTACCATCCACATGAGCGCGATGGCTTGGCCCAGTGTCGTCAGAAGAGCAACTGAAGCCATAGGCGAAACAGAAGGTCGATTGAAGAAGCTTTGCCAGACATAGATGGGGAGTGCGGCGCGGCTTTACAAGGGGAGGGGCAAAGAAACTTGCCCTGCGCCGATTGTGATACTGGCCCAGCCTGCGCAACCTGTTGCAGGCGACCACCGGATAGCGTGTTTCAGGTGGCACGCAACAGGCTGTTGGGCGCGCATGATGACGGGGCTAGGCCGCGGCCCCCTTGGCCCCCCCACGCGCATGATAAAGATGGGTGAACATCGCCGCCCCCACCAGTGGCATGGCCAGATTCAGCACAGGCACGCTTAGCCCCGCCGCCAGCACGCTGCCCGGCAGCCAGAGCCACAGCATATGGCGCTTTTGCAGTGCTCTCGCCTCTGCCGGGCCATGGCGGCGCCGCGCGATCATGGTGAAATATTCGCGCGCCAACAAAAACCCGTTCACCAGCCACAAAAGCGCAATGCCATAGCCATTGGACAGCGCGAAAACCCCCATGCCCAGCACATTCAGCGCCACCAGAATGCCGAAATAGCGCGCGCCATCCTTCAGCGCTTCGCGCAGCGGCACGCGGTTGCGCGCTGCAAGGCCGGGGTAATGCTCTGCCTCTACCGCATCGGCCACATCATCCAGATAAAGGCCCGTAAAGACAGAGGCGACCGGAACCATCAAAAACACCGACAGCCCCAGCAGATAGAGGATAGAGCCAAGCGAAAACAGCGAACCAAGCCCCTGCACCTGCCCGGTAATGGGCAAAACCAGCGCGCCGGGGGCCAGAAGTTGCACCAAAAGCAGCACAAAGGCATAAAGCACAAACAAAAGCGCCAAAGCCAGCGCCACACCCAGCCAGAGCAAACGGCGATAGCGCGGGTCGCGTAACTGGCTAACAGCGTTGATATAGGCGCGGATCATAGAGCGCTCCTGTTTTGGGCCAATCTGGCTTTTAGCATGACTTTCCCAGATATGGGGCACATCCCCGCGCGGTGCAACTGTTGCGCGATCAGCTTTGCAAACGTGTTGTCAGCGCAGCGATATCGGGGCGGGGGCGTTCGGGCGGTGTGGCCCCGCTTGTGCCGATATGCACGAAACCTGCAATCCATTCCTGCGGGGCCAGCCCAAGCGCGCCCTGAATTTCGGTGTCATAGGCAGGCCAGCCAGACAGCCAGCATGCCCCCCAACCAGAGGCAAGTGCGGCATTTACCAAAGACAGGCACACGGCGCCGGCAGAAAGGGTTTGCTCCAGTTCGGGGATTTTCTCGGACGGTTTGGGGCGGGCCACCACGGCCACAATCAGCTGGCTTTCGGCAAAGCTGGAGGCGGCCTTGACGGCTTTCTCCGGCTCCAGCCCCAGCGCTGCGGCACGGGCCTCGATTGTGCGGGCCATACGGGTACAGGCCGGTGTTTCCAGCACCACAAAGCGCCACGGCTCCAGCTTGCCATGATCTGGCACACGGGCGGCGGCTGTCAGCAACAGATCAAGCTGTGCGCCATCCGGGGCGGGGGCCTGTAGCATCTTGGCCGGGCGCGAACGGCGGGCCAGCAGAAATTCCATCACATCATGAGAATAGGGCATGTTGAACCTTACGAATTATGCGGCATGGGCCAGTATCTAAGCCATGCCGCCTGCCCCGAACAGGGCAAGGGCGGGTTAAACGCTCTGGCTGCTTTGCTCTGGCAGGGGCCGGATAAAGACGGGCTGATGCGGGTGCGAGAGTTCGGGCGCGTAGCAATACCCGCCGGTGCTAAATTCCTGCAAGGCGGCTACATCGCGCAAGCGGTGTTCCAAAATGAAGCGCGCCATCGCGCCACGGGCTTTCTTGGCATAAAAGCTTACAATTTTCGGCTCTTCGCCCTCGCGCATTTCCTTGAACACAGGGGTAATTACGCGCGGGTGCAGGGCCGATTGCGCCACTGCCCCGAAATATTCCTGAGAGGCGCAATTGACCACCACATCCGCCCCGGCCTCTGCTGCCGCAGCGTTCAGCGCCTCTGCAATACGATTGCCCCAATAGTCATACAGAGAGGCCCCGCGCGCCGTGCGCAGGCGGCTGCCCATTTCCAGCCGGTAGGGCTGCATGCCATCAAAGGGGCGCAAGAGCCCATAAAGCCCCGACAGAATGCGCAAATGCCCCTCTGCCCAATCCAGCGCGTCCTGATCCAGAGAGCGCGCATCCAGCCCGGTATAGGTATCGCCCGCAAAAGCATGGATGGCCGGGCGCGTGGCCTCTGGCGCGGGATCGGCGGCGAAGCTCTCAAACCGCTCCAGATTCAGCGCGGCCAGCTTGTCGCTGATCTTCATCAGCGCTTTCAGCCCCTCGGCCCCGATTTTGCGCGCCTCTGCCGCCAGCACAATGGCATCGGGTTGGAATGCGGGTGTGCTCTGCGCCAGTGGCGCGCCCTTGGCTGTCCAATCCAGTTTTTTGGCAGGCGAGAGAATGACAAGCATGGCAAACCGGGCATTGTTGGCGTTGGGTGACTACCTATCCGAGTTGACCCGAATGTCCAGCCCTGCAGGGGCGCGCTTTGGCATTCTGGGGCCGTTCGGGGCCATGTGTCGCATAACGCCTATGGCTGGGCTGGTATGGCCCCCCAGCCCGACGCGCCCAATGCTGCAAGGCCGGGGGTCTTGCGAGTGCCGCGCGGCTGCCTTATCCCTGTAAGGATGAGCACCCCGCGTTATACCGATCTTGTCTGTGGCCTGCCCGCTACTGTGCCCTTTGTCGGGCCAGAGGCGCATATGCGCGCCACTGGCCGCGCGTTTCGGGCGCGGCTGGGCGCGAATGAAAGCGTCTTTGGCCCCTCGCCCAAGGCCGTGGAGGCAATGCAGGCTGCGGCGGCAGATGTCTGGATGTATGGCGATTCGCAATCGCATGATCTGCGCGTCGCACTTGCCGCCCATCATGGGGTTGGCCCCGAAAATATTATGCTGGGCGAAGGGATTGACGGGCTTTTGGGCCTTCTGGTGCGGCTGATGGTTGGCCCCGGTGACACTGTTGTCACCTCGGACGGGGCCTATCCGACCTTCAATTATCATGTCGCGGGCTTTGGGGGTGTTTTGCACAAAGTGCCCTACCGAGATGACCATGAAGACCCGACAGCCCTGCTGGAACGGGCCGAGGCCGTGGGCGCGAAACTGCTATATTTCTGCAACCCAGATAACCCTATGGGTAGCTGGCATTCCGAAAGGATCGTGCAGCGCCTGATAGAGGCCGTGCCCGATGGAAC
>JAIUNA010000065.1 GCA_022565265.1 Roseinatronobacter sp.
AAACGGCCTCGGGGAAGGGGGTTTGGAATCGCTCCCAACACCCGGGGTTTTGGAGATCCGCCACCAAATCTTCGCGGGCCGGAATCGGGGCCACTGTCGGGCCAGAGGCAATTGCGCGCAGATCATCGCCAATCACATCCGAGAGAATCAGCGCTGTCACCGGGGCAGGGGCGGCGGCGCGCAACACCCCGCCCCCTTTGAGCCGTGACAGGTGCTGGCGCACCGCATTCATGGCCACAATATCCAGCCCCGCCCCCAGCAATATCTGGCTAACCTGTGCTTTGTCTGCCAGCGTCAGCCCCGCCACAGGCGCGACCAGCAAGGCCGAGCCACCGCCAGAGACAAGCACCAAAACCCTGTCATCCGGCCCGGCCTGCGCAAGCAGCGCCTCTGCGGCATGGCCCGCGCGCAGGCTTTGCGCGTCGGGAACAGGATGGCCCGCCGCAATCACCTCTGCGCCCTGCACGGCCATGGCGTTTTCGGGATTTGTCACCACCAGAGCCGCCGCAGGGTTCGGGACAAGGGGCAGGGCGGCTTCGGCCATTGCGCAGGCGGCCTTGCCAAAGGCCAGCAGGAACACGCGCTTGCACGGGGGCAAAGGCTGGGCCAGCAGGCTGTCGCGCACCGCGGCGCGCGGGTCTGCGGCACGCACCCCGATCTGAAACAGCGCGGTCATTTCATCGCGTGTTAGTGGCATTATTCTCTCCCGTTTCGGCCTGTTTTCGGGTCATTTCCCGCGTCATGCAAGGGCCAACTTGGGAATGGCGCGCGTTGCGCCTGCTTGCTATAGAACGCGCTAAAGCTTGATATTCAGACAGCCGAAAGGAATAGCAATGTTCGATCTGACAGGGAAATGCGCGCTTGTAACCGGGGCTTCTGGCGGGATCGGGGCGGAAATCGCACGCGCGCTGCATGGGGCAGGGGCCACAATCGCCATTTCCGGCACGCGCGAGGCCCCCTTGGAGGCGCTGGCCACAGAACTGGGCGCGCGGGTTCATGTGCTTCCCTGCAACCTGTCAGATCCGCAGGCGGTAGAGGCCCTGCCAAAGGCCGCTATTGATGCAATGGGGGCCTTGGATATTCTGGTCAATAACGCGGGTATTACCCGCGATACGCTGATGATGCGCATGTCTGACGAGCAATGGTCGCAAGTGCTGGATGTGAACCTGACCGCCGCAATGCGCCTGATGCGCGCCAGCCTGCGCGGCATGATGAAGGCGCGTTGGGGGCGGATTATCAACATCTCTTCGATCGTTGGGGCAACTGGCAATCCGGGGCAGGCCAATTATGTTGCCGCCAA
This sequence comes from Roseinatronobacter sp., assembly GCA_022565265.1. Lineage (GTDB taxonomy): Bacteria > Pseudomonadota > Alphaproteobacteria > Rhodobacterales > Rhodobacteraceae > Roseinatronobacter. The sequence continues at coordinate 1,301 of JAIUNA010000065.1, forward strand.
AGCCGGGCTTGTGGGCCTGTCCAAGGCGCTGGCGCAAGAAGTGGCCTCGCGCGGGATAACGGTGAATTGCGTGGCCCCCGGCTTTATTGCCACGCCCATGACAGAGGCCCTGACCGAGGCCCAGCAAGAGGCCATCAATCAGCGCATGCCCGCCGGGCGGATGGGCGCGCCCGCAGAGATTGCGGCAGGTGTGCTGTATCTGGCAAGCCCAGAGGCAGGCTACGTCACCGGGGCTGTGCTGCATATCAATGGCGGCATGGCAATGGTCTGACAGCGCGCGAATCCATTTGAGGCGCGCTTGGGCTGTGCTATAGCCGTGGCGTGCGGCGGGCAGACTACAGGCTTGACCTGAAGCGCCTTAGGCCCTATTGGCCGCGCAACATGCCGAATTCACGGCGGTGAACGAGGGATTTCAAGGCCGGAAACCGGCAAAACCTAAGGGGAAGAACATGAGCGATATCGCGGATCGTGTGAAGAAGATCGTGGTCGAGCATCTGGGCGTCGATGAAGGCAAGATCACAGAAGGCGCGTCCTTCATTGATGATCTGGGCGCAGACAGCCTGGACACGGTTGAACTGGTGATGGCCTTTGAAGAAGAATTCGGGATCGAGATTCCCGATGATGCCGCTGAAAACATCCAGACGTTTGGTGATGCGGTGAAATTCATCTCGGAAGCCGTCTGATCCGTCTTCGGAAACAGTATTTTGAAAACGCCACCTGCCAAGCAGGTGGCGTTTTTCATTGTAAAATCAGGATCACAACTGTTCGGGGTGGCGCTGCACCCCTTGGCGCGGCAGGGCCAAGCGCGTAGAACGAAGGCCCAAGACTGAAGGCCCAATTTTGAAGGAGTGGCCCGTGCTCGATTCCGCTTTGCGCATTACCCAAAATATTGCCACCGAAATTCAGGCTCGTCCCGCACAGGTGGCCAGTGCAATCACGTTGCTGGATGAGGGCGCAACTGTGCCCTTTATCGCGCGCTACCGCAAAGAGGTGACTGGGGGCTTGGATGATACGCAATTGCGTCTGCTTGCCGACAGGCTGTCTTATCTGCGAGAGTTGGAAGCACGCCGCAAGGTGATCCTCGAATCAATCCGCGCACAAGACAAGCTGACCGATACTCTGGCGCGCGATATTGCGCGGGCCGAAACCAAGGCCGCGCTTGAAGACATTTATCTACCCTACAAGCCCAAGCGCCGCACCAAGGCGATGATCGCGCGCGAAAACGGGCTGGAACCTTTGTTGCGCGCGATACTCGACAATCGCGCCACTGCGCCAGAGGCTTTGGCCGAGGGTTATATCTCCGAATCTGTGTCAACTGTGAAAGCCGCCCTTGATGGCGCGCGCGATATTCTGACAGAGGAATTGAGCGAGAATGCCGCCCTTCTGGGCAAGCTGCGCGGGTTTTTGCGCGACAATGGCCTGATTGCCGCGCGCGTTCTGCCGGGCAAAGAGGGCGAAGGTGCGAAATTCTCTGATTATTTTGATCATAGCGAGGCTTTGGCCAAAATCCCCTCTCACAGGGCCTTGGCCATTTTGCGCGCGGCCAAGGAAGAGATTGTCACCATCGATATCGGCCCAGACCCGGAGGCAGGGCTTGCACGGGTGCAAGATATGATCGCGGCGGAAATCGGAATACCCGGCACAGGGCCGGGGGATGTCAGGCAGCGCAAGGCGGCGGAATGGACATGGCGGGTAAAATTAAGCCTGTCGATGTATTCCGATCTGATGGCCGAATTGCGCGCCCGCGCGCATGAAGATGCAATCGCGGTTTTTGCCCGCAACCTGAAGGATTTGCTGCTGGCAGCACCTGCCGGGCCAAAGGTGACAATCGGGCTTGATCCGGGCATTCGCACAGGCGTGAAACTGGCGCTGATAGATGCGACAGGCAAGGTGCTGGCCACAGATACGCTGTATCCGTTCCAGCCACGCAATGATCTGCGCGGCGCGCAAGCGCGCCTGTTGGAGGTGATCCGCCAATATGGGGTAGAGCTGATCGCCATCGGCAATGGCACGGCCAGCCGCGAGACACAGGCCATGGTAACAGAGGCGCTGAAACTGCTGCCGCAAGGTGCTGCGCGGCCCACAAGCGTGATCGTGTCAGAGGCGGGGGCCTCGGTCTATTCGGCGTCAGAACTGGCGGCGCGCGAATTTCCCGATCTGGATGTCTCGTTGCGCGGGGCCGTTTCCATCGCGCGGCGGCTGCAAGACCCTTTGGCCGAATTGGTGAAAATCACGCCCCAATCCATTGGCGTGGGCCAGTATCAGCATGATGTGGATCAGCGCCGCCTGACACAGGCACTTGATGGTGTAGTGGAAGATGCGGTGAACGCAGTGGGGGTAGAGTTGAACATCGCCTCTGCGCCTTTGCTGGCGCGTGTGGCGGGGCTGGGGGCCTCGCTTGCGCAAGCCATTGTCGCCCATCGTGACGCGCATGGTGCTTTTGCCAATCGCAAGGCGCTGTTGAAAGTGGCCGGGCTTGGCCCCAAGGCGTTCGAGCAATGCGCCGGGTTTTTGCGGTTGCGCGATAGTTCAGAGCCGCTGGACGCCACATCAGTTCACCCCGAAGCTTACGGCGTTGCGCGCAAGATCGTGGCCGCATGCGGGCGCGATATCCGCGCCATCATGGGCGCGCCAGAGGCGCTGCGCGGCCTGCGCGCCGAGGATTTCGTGGCCGAGAATTTCGGCCTGCCCACAGTGCGCGATATTTTCGCAGAGCTGGAAAAACCGGGCCGCGATCCGCGCCCCAGTTTCGTGACAGCAAAATTCGCCGATGGGGTGGATGATATCCGCGATCTGCGCCCCGGCATGCTGCTGGAAGGCACTGTCACGAATGTTGCGGCCTTTGGGGCCTTCGTGGATATCGGCGTACATCAGGACGGGTTGGTGCATGTCAGCCAATTGGCCGATCGTTTTGTCAAAGACCCGCATGAAGTGGTCAAGGCGGGCGATGTGGTCAAAGTGCGGGTGACAGAGGTGGATGTGGCGCGCAAACGCATTGGCCTGAGCATGCGCAAAGATGGCGCGGTGGCAGATCCGCGCGGGCAAGAGGCACGCGCAAAACCAGCACAAACAGGCCGCCCCGCCAAAACCCAAGCCGCGCCCGCAAAACCTGCCAGCGATCAGGGCGCGTTGGGCGCAGCCCTGTTGCAAGCCATGCGCAAAAACTGAAAAAAGCCCCGCCTGTTGCAACAGGCGGGGCTTTTGCCCTTAGCTGCGTGGGATGATCTGGCCCCAAAGGTCATATTCGCCGGTTTCATCCACCAGAACCGTGACAATATCGCCGGGCGCAAGCCCCTCTGTGCCCGAATCGATAAACAGATTTCCGTCAATCTCTGGCGCATCGGCTTTGGTGCGGCAGGTGGCTACGCCATCTGTGTCAATCTCATCCACGATAACTTCCAGCCGCTGCCCCAGTTTGGTGGCAAGTTTCGCTTCCGAAATGGCTTGCGCCTTTTCCATGAAGCGTTCCCAGCGGTCGGCTTTTACCTCATCGGGCACATGATCCGGCAGCGCGTTCGACCGTGCGCCTTTCACGTTTTCATATTGAAAACAGCCCACACGATCCAGCTGCGCCTCATCCAGCCAGTCCAGCAAATGCTGGAATTCGGCCTCGGTCTCTCCGGGATAGCCCACGATGAAAGTGGAACGCAGGGTGATTTCCGGGCAGATGCTGCGCCATTCGGCTATGCGTTCCAGCGTTTTCTCACCTGCGGCGGGGCGGGCCATGCGGCGCAGCGTTTCGGGGTGGGAATGCTGAAACGGGATATCCAGATAGGGCAGCACCAGCCCTTCGGCCATCAGCGGGATAATCTCGCGCACATGGGGGTAGGGATAGACATAATGCAGCCGCACCCATGCCCCCAGCGTGCCAAGATCACGCGCCAGATCGGTGATATGGGCGCGGTGGCCCTTATCGGTTGCGTGTTTGATATCCACGCCGTAAGCGGATGTATCCTGACTGATCACCAGCAATTCGCGCACGCCCGCCGCGACCAGTTTTTCAGCTTCGCGCATCACCGCATGAGCCGGGCGCGATACCAGCCGCCCGCGCATATCCGGGATAATGCAAAACTTGCACTTATGGTTGCAACCCTCAGAAATCTTTAGGTAACTATAGTGGCGTGGCGTCAGGCTAACGCCAGAGGCAGGGAAGAGATCTATAAACGGATCGGGCGCGGGTGGCACGGCTTTGTGCACGGCATCCAGCACCTGTTCATATTGGTGCGGGCCTGTTACGGCCAACACTTTGGGGTGCGCGCCGGTGATATATTCCGGCTCTGCCCCCAGACAGCCTGTGACGATTACGCGGCCATTCTCTTTCAGCGCCTCGCCGATCGCTTCCAGCCTTTCGGCCTTGGCGCTGTCCAGAAAACCGCAGGTATTTACGATCACTGCATCGGCCCCGGAATAATCGGGGGAAATGCCGTAGCCTTCCGCGCGCAACCGCGTCAGAATCCGCTCGCTATCCACCAGCGCCTTGGGGCAGCCAAGCGAAACCATGCCAATAGTTGGCTGGCCGGGGCGGGGCGCGTCGCGCAATTGCGCGCGCGGGGCGATATCGGGGCGTAGCTGGGGCGGATTCTGTGACATGCAGCGCATATAATCCAGCGCGAGAGCCGCGGAAAGCCCTTAGCGTGCCCTGCGCGGCAGCAGGCTGCCACCCAGCCTGCGCGCCAGCCGGAACAGCACGCGCGCGCCCAGATCGGCGTAATCCAACTCGCCCGCCAAAAGCCGCAGATAGGCCCGCCCCATAGAGGGGTGACGTTCCAGCGCGCGGGGAAAGAGGGTTTGAAAGGGCCGCGCATAGATCAGCGCGCGAATGCGGCGCGCCGCCTCCATTTCGCGGTGAATATAGGCGAGATGGCGCTGATATGCGGGCAAGGCTGCCGTTGGCCCCTGTCCTGCCAGTGCCTCAATCGTGGCCAGCCCCGCCAGATGGCCGGATTTCAGCGCCCATGCAATCCCTTCACCCGTGATCGGATCGACCAGCCCCGCCGCATCGCCCGCCAGCAAGACGCGGCCCTTGCCGGGGATTTTGCGATAGGCCCCGAAGGGCAGAAATGCGCCTTTGCAGTGGATATTTTCCATATCTTCCAGATCGGGCGCATGGTGGGCCAGATAGGCGCGGAAATGGGTTTTCATCTCGGGATTGCGGGCATGAATGCCCCCGACACCCAGAGTAATAGACCCCGCTTTGGGAAAGACCCAACCATAACCCCATTCCGCAGCGCCCAGATCAATTTCGGTGGTGTTATCGGGATTCAGCGTGCGCGGGAGTTCTACCTCCAGCCCGAAACCTATCTTGGCCGGGTCGAAGGCACGGCCAAAAAGGCTGCGGGCCACTGCACTATTTGCCCCATCCGCGCCAATCAGAACCCCGCCTTGCAGGCTGCGTCCGTCTGCAAGGGTGATGCGGGCTGCGCCGGGATCAATGCTGGCGAGCCGCACGGGCGCGAATGGCTGCGCCCCGGCAGCGATGGCCTGACGGTGCAATTCCGCATCAAACTCACGGCGCATTGTCATGTGAATGACGGGGGCGTTCTCATGCTGGCTTAGCATTCGGCCTTGATAGGTAAGGCGCACGCTGTCGGAGGGCAAAAACAGATCGTCCTGCGGCAAAGGGCCAAATATCTGGCCCAGATAGCCCATTGCGCGCCCTGTCACCCCGCCGCCACAGAGTTTTTCACGCGGGAAGGCGGATTTATCAATCAGCGCCACAGACAGCCCCGCCTTGGCAGCGGTCAGAGCGCAGGCACTGCCCGCCGGGCCAGAGCCTATGATGATGGCGTCAAAATGCATCGGCAGTCCAAATCTCGTGTCGTCAAACCCCTGAGAGGGGAATATCGCAAGCGGGGCGGTGCGGCCAGCGCAATATAGTTGGGGGCGCAGGATTGGCCATCTTGCAAAAGCTGCCCCTTGTCGCCAAGGGGGCAGTGTTTGAGATGCCCAAGATTAGGCGGCTTCTGTCACCTCCAACGTGGCGGTAACATGCCAGGCTGCTTTCGGGGCCATGCGTGCGCGCAGCCGCTCCAGCCGCCATGCGGGGGTGATGTCGGGGGCGATCTGGCCCCGTATCTGGCCCCGTATCTGATCAGAAGCACAGCAGGGGGCCAGATGCCAGCGGCTTTCTACCCCCGGCGCGCCCCCCATTTCCGGGGTCAGAACCAGCCCCCACATATCTTTGTTGGCACGGCGCGCAAGCCCGGCCTCTGCCGCCAGATGCAGGCGGCGCAGCGGTGTCAGGGCAGGGGGGGCAGACAGTTCGACCACCACCAGCGCCACTGCACCAGAGCGCAGCGCCTCTTCCGCGCAGCCCAGCGCCTCTGCCTCGCGCTGTGGTGTGACGATGATCATCCCTTCCGGGCTGGCCCAGTCGTTCAGGCCCTGCGGGTGCAGATACTCCCCGCTCCAACCGGGGCGCAGCCAAATTACAGGGCCGCTTCCGGCCCGCAGCGCCATGGCCCAGACTGCAAGTGTGCGCCGGGCAGGCCCGCAAAACTCATGCGCGCGGCCTGGCTGCAATTGCAAGATACCTGCCAGCGGGCTGGGGCTTGGGGGAATCGCAGGTCGGCGCGCAAGGCTTGTCATTCCAATGTTCCTTATTTGTTCCAGTTTAGCATATCGCTGTCTTCACGCAATCCTGTTTGCGCGAAGATGGAAACCGGATGCGGTGCAAGGCGGGTTTTGCTAGGCTTTGTCCTATAGATGAAAGGACTCATGCCCATGCCGCGCGCTTTGATGCTTGCTGCCTTGCTTACTCTTGCCGCCTGTAGTCAGGACATCGTGCCAGACACGCCCGCGGTTGCCTGCCCGGCAGAGATATTGCAACCCCAGATCGGCCAGCCGCTTGCTGTTTTGGATTTGGCGAAGTTGCACCAGCCCAACCGGATTATTGGCCCCAATATGGCTGTAACGATGGATTGGCGTCCCGATCGGCTGAATATTGAGCATGACAGCGCCCTGATCATTCGCCGCATCTATTGCGGCTGAAATCGCGCCTTTCCCTGACAGGAAATCTGGTTAGATTGCGCCGGGCAGGACGAAACACAAAGAGGCGATGATGCAGAAACACAAGCTGGGGCAATCCGACATGCTGGTCTCTGCCTATTGTCTGGGAACCATGACATTCGGCAGCCAGACGGATGAGGCCGATGCGCATCGCCAATTGGATATGGCGCGCGATTTTGGCATCAATTTTCTGGATGCTGCGGAAATGTATCCGGTCAATCCGGTTTCTGTGGAAACCGCAGGCGAGACAGAGGCAATCATCGGGCGCTGGATTGCCAAGGCCAAGCCCGCCGATCTGGTGGTTGCCACCAAGATCGCCGGGGCTGGTTCGATTGTGGTGAAAGATGGTGCGCCGATCACGCCCGCGCGCCTGCGTGAAGCGGTTGAAAACTCGCTGCGTCGTTTGCAGGTCGACTGTCTTGATATCTATCAGCTGCATTGGCCCAATCGCGGCTCTTATCATTTCCGCAAAAGCTGGGCCTATGATCCGTCAGATCAAAACCGGGCCGAGACCATTGCCCATATGCGCGAAATTCTGATCTGTGCGCAAAAGTTGATCGCACAGGGCAAAATCCGCCATATCGCGCTGTCCAATGAAACCGCATGGGGGCTAAGCACATGGCTGCATCTGGCGCAAACCGAAGGCTTGCCGCGCGTGCTGAGCGTGCAGAACGAATATTCCCTGCTGTGCCGCTATTTCGATCTGGATATGGCCGAAGCCTGCGCCAACGAGAATATCCCGCTGCTTGCGTATAGCCCTTTGGCGGCAGGGATTCTGACAGGGAAATATGCCGGCAATGTCACGCCAGAAGATTCGCGCCGTGCCCGAAGCCCTGATCTGGGTGGGCGGATCACAGGCAGGGTATTCGAGGCCGTATCAGGCTATCTAGCGGTTGCGCATGAATTTGGCCTTGATCCGGTGCATATGGCCGTAGAATGGACGCGCGCGCGCCCGGTCACGACCCTACCCATCATCGGCGCCACCACATCAGCGCAACTGGCCCATCTGCTGGCGGGTGAGGGCACGGTACTGCCCCCGGAGGCGCTGGCGGCCATTGACCGGTTGAACCGGGCCATGCCGATGGTGTTTTGACACGCTGTTACACGCCTGTCATGTCAGCGCATTAACCGGGGCGCACATACACAGAGGGGCAGAGATGTTGTTCTCGCAGATAAGCGCCATCCTGTTTGACAAGGATGGCACATTGTTCGATTTTTCGGCCAGTTGGTCGGGCTGGGCGCTGGATGTGATCGAAGGGCTGTCCGGCGGCGATGCCGCGCAAAAGGCACGGCTGGCCGACGCATTGCATTTTGATCTGCGCTTGCGCCAGTTTCACCCGTCCTCGCCCGTGATTGCGGGCACATTGGACGAATCCGCCGATTTGTTACTGTCGCATCTGCCGCATCTCAGCGCCGAGGCATTGGTGGCTCATCTGCTCCAAAGCTCTGAACATGCTGAAATGATCGCCCCTTTGCCGCTTTCTCCCTTGCTGGAAGGGCGGGCGCAGCGCGGGTATCTGCTGGGGGGGGCCACGAATGATGGCGTGGCCTCTGCGCATGCACATTTGCGCCGCGCGGGCGTTCTGGGCCATTTTGCCCATGTTCTGGGCTATGATAGCGGCTATACACCCAAACCCGCGCCCGACATGCTGCTTGGCTTTGCCGCGCTTGCAGGGCTTGAACCCGCGCGGGTGGTGATGGTGGGCGACAGCACCCATGATCTGGTTGCGGGGCGTGCTGCGGGCATGGCCACAATCGGGGTGCTGACAGGGATGGCGGGGGCGGCAGATCTGGCCCCCTTTGCTGATCTGGTCTTGCCCGATATCGGGCATTTGCCGCAGGCTCTTTCCGGGGCGGCGCAAGCGGGCTAAAGCCTTTGAGTTTTTTGTTGAAACACCGAAAAGCTTTAGCTCTTTGTTTATCGCAATTTAGAATCGAAAAACGCTATCAGCTATTTCTGAAATTTCTCTAAAGGCTCGTATCCAGCCAGATTGTCACTGGCCCGTCATTGACCAGATGCACTGCCATATCAGCTCCGAAACGCCCCGTTTCCACGGCCACACCCAAGCCTTGCAGGGCAGTGGCAAAATGCAGGTATAACCGCTCGCCCTGATCGGGGGGCGCGGCGGTGGAAAAGCCGGGGCGGTTGCCGCTGCGCGTATCTGCTGCCAGAGTGAATTGGCTAACCACAAGCGCGCTTCCACCTGTGTCTTTCAGCGCCAGATTCATCTTGCCCGCATCATCGCGGAAAATGCGCAGCTTGTGTATTTTCGCAGCCAGTGCTTCGGCTTCGGCCTCGGTATCGCCCTGCATGGCGCAGACAAGGATCATTAGGCCCGGCCCGCATCTGCCCACAGTAGCCCCGGCAATATCGACGCGGGCCTCGCGCACCCGTTGCACCAATGCGCGCATCAGAGTTCTCTTGCCCAAGGCGGGTTTGCGCCCGCGCGGGCCACTGTCACTGCCGCTGCGCGCACCCCAAGATGCAGGGCCGCAATCAGTGTCGCAGGCGGCAGCGTTTCCAATCCGGGCTTGCTCAGTGCGCCTGCCTGTTCCAGCCCCGCCAGAAAGCCCGCGTTGAAGGTATCTCCCGCCCCCACAGTATCGACAACTGTAACGGGTGTTGCGGCCGCGTGCTGTACGCCCTGCGCCGTGATCGCACGCGCGCCTTTTGCGCCTTCGGTAATAACCACAATGCGCGGGCCTTTGGTGCGCAGCGCATGGGCCAGCGTGTCAATCTCGCCCGCGCCCATCAGCCAATGCAAATCCTCGTCCGAGAGTTTTACGATATCGGCGCGTGCAAACATCTCGTCCAGCCGCGCGCGATATGCCGCTTCATCGCGGATAAAGCCGGGGCGGATATTGGGATCAAGCATCACAACGCGCCCGCCCGCTTGCGCCGCCAATGCGGCAAATGCGGTGCCGCAAGGTTCGCCCACAAGCGAGATGCCACCAAAAAACAACGCGCGCACATGGTCGGGCAAGGGGGGCAGTTCTGCCGTGCTGGTCTGGCGCAAGGCAGTTGCGCTGTCATAAAACGCATAGCGCGCCTGCCCATCAACAAGCGTGACAAACGCCAGTGTACAGGGCCTGTCCACTGCAGGGGAAAAGCTGTCATCCACACCCGATTCGTGCAAGGCCGCACGCAGCTGCGCCCCAAACAGATCATCTGAAAGCGGGCAGAAAAACCCGGTCTTGATCCCCAAACGCCCCAGCGCAATGGCTGTATTGAACACCGCACCCCCCGGATAGGGCGCAAAGCAACCTTCGCCTTGCGCGCTTTCACGCGGCAGCATGTCAATCAATGCCTCGCCTGCACACAGGATCATGGCCCACCTTTTCAGAAACCGCCCATCTCTGCGACATAAAAGGCAATTGCCAGAAATGCCAGCGCTAACATGGCCGCGCCCGCAATCTTCCAAAGCGAATATGGCCGCTCACCCTGCACGCGGCCTGTCTGGCCATTCACGATAAAGCGGAAGGATTCGCCCCGATAGCGATAGGCGGCCATCCAGATCGGCAATAAGAGGTGCTTGAAGCGTTCATCGCTGTAATCGGTGCTGACAGAGGCAATGCGCTGTTCATCCCCGCCAATATCGCGCGCGATATCTGCGCGGATCTGCTCTGCCATCTTTTCGCGGGCAAGCTCGAACCCTTCGGGCAGGTCAACCGTGTAGCCCTCGGCCCGAAAGCCTGACAGGTAATCGGGCTTGTAGGGTTGCAGATCGGCCAATGTCCACGGCTCCAGCCGCCGGATATTGGCCCGTGGCAGTGAGCGCGCGGCCAGGACCAGCAAATCCAGAAACTGCCGCCGCACCTGACCAGAGGCCGGTGTCCAGCGTGTGCGCCGCTCGCGCCGCATATTTTTGCCAGAGCCAACAGTCACATAATAATAGGTTCCGCGCTGGCCACTGTAGCGCGAGCGTGTGGCCACATCAAACGCCCAATACGGCACATAAAGCCCACTCAGCTTGCCAGTGCTGCGCGCGTATTTGGCAAGTGTATTGGGGGCAAACCAAAGGCCTTTCAACCATTTGCCCATTTTCTCATGGGCTTCGCGTTCGGACAGCCGAAAGGGCAGGATCGCTTGTGGCTTTATATGGCGATGCGTGCCTGTATCCGTCACAACCGGGCTGGCGCAAAACGGGCATTCGGCAGAGTGGATATGCGCCTCAAACTGCACATCCGCCCCGCAGGTATCGCAATGTACAACGCGGGTTTCTTCCATCTGCTCTGCGGGCAGGGTTTGCGCCACTGCCTGATGATAATCCAGCGATTGCAACGCGGTGACGCGCGGGGCGTCATCCATCTGTGGGATTGCTTGTTCATGCCCGCAATGCGCGCAAGACAGCCGCGCTTGGCCGGGGGCAAAGCGCAAGGACGCCCCGCATTGCGCGCAGGGAAAGCGGTGTTCTTGGTCAATGACTGCCATTTTGTGAACTTATGCCAAGCCCTTAACCGGCAGGGGGCGGCGGCGGCGGCATGGCGGCAAAAAGCCGTGCCAATTCGGGCAGATCGCCCGCTTTCAACCAACCTGATTGCCCTTCGCGCCATACAAGGCTGTCGCGCGTGATCTGGCCTGCAAGGGCAGATTGCGGGATTGGCCCGCGCGTCTGGCCATTTTCGGCGATATGCCACATCGTCTCTGACACTGGCGGCGGCGGGGGCGGTGGCATCGCATGGCCGCCAGCTGCGGCTTGGCCCATCGCTTGCGCCATCCCCATCCCCATTCCCATACCCATGCCAGCCCCAAGACCAGCACCCATGCCGCTATCACCGCCTTCGGCGGCTTTGGCCATGGCCTGCGCGGCAGAAAATTGGGTAAACTTGTTCAGATCGCCCACAATCCCCATGCTGGTGCGCTGATCCAGCACTTTCTCCACTTCGGGCGGAAGCGAGATATTTTCGATATACAGCTCTGGCATGGCCAGCCCATATTCACACAGCGTGGGTGCAATCGCTTGCGACACGACATCTGACAGATCCTTGGTATTGGCCGCCGTATCCAGCGCGGGAATGCCACTTGCCGCCAGCACGCGGCTGACTTTCTGCACCACGATATTGCGAATTTGGCCTGCGATTTTCTCTTGGGTGAAATCGCCATCCGTGCCCACAATCTCGCGCAGGAAAGTGGCGGCATCTTGCACCCGCACTGCGTAAGAGCCAAAAGCGCGCAGCCGCAATGGCCCGAATTCCGGGTCACGCAGCATAACGGGGTTTTGCGTGCCCCATTTCAGCCCGGCAAAGCGGCGCATATTGACGAAATAGATTTCCGATTTGAAGGGCGAGCTAAACCCATGATCCCAGTGTTGCAAGCTGGTCATGATCGGCATGTTGTTGGTTTCCAACATATACATGCCCGGTTCGAACACATCCGCCAACTGGCCTTCATGCACGAAAACGGCCACTTGGCCTTCGCGCACTGTCAGCTTCGCGCCATATTTGATCTCATTGCCATACCGTTCGAAACGGTAGACCATTGTGTCACGGGTGGAATCTGTCCATTCGATGACATCTATGAACTGGCCTTTTAAAAAACTGAAAACCATTGTGACACC
>JAIUNA010000066.1 GCA_022565265.1 Roseinatronobacter sp.
CATGGGGGATATGGGGCCGGGCCGCGCGCAGGGTTTGCGCACCCAGTTTCGCGCCGCAGCCACCGCAAAGGGGGCGGCCCTCCAGCATCTCGCGCAGCCCTTCTGCCATGGCTGGCGGCAGGGGGTGGGGCCGCGCTTTGGGGCTGCGAAACTTGGCCATGAAGGCTGCGTCAATCCGGTCTTTCACGCCCCAGAGCCACCCCCCCTCTGGTGCGAAACCCCATTTATCGGCCAGCGCGCGCTTGCCCCCCAAGGACACAAGTTTGAGGTAATCGCGCTGCGGGTGATAGGCCCGCATCTGCCCCGCGCCCAAGGCTGCGCGCAGATTGTCCAGTAGCACAGGCGCTTGGCGCACGGCATATACACCGGCCTTGGGGCGGGGGGCATGGGCCATATGTGCGCAATCGCCAACGGCAAAAATATCGGGATCACTGACAGAGCGCAGGTGTTTATCCACTGTCACAAAACCCTCTGTCAGGTGCAGCCCGGTCTGCTGCAGCCAGCCCTGCGCCCGCGCCCCTGCCGCGCCAAGGGTCAGGCTGGCGGCCAGTTCCGTGCCATCGCGCAGGCGCACCCCCTGCGCAGTGATCTCGGCCACCTGCACCCCCTCGCGCGCGGCGATACCTGCGCGCGCCAGATGGGCCAGCAGGCGCGCGCGGGCCTTGGGGCCGATATGGGGCAGCAGGCGTGCGCCGTCGATAATCGTAATCTCTGCGGCCCGGCCCTTTAGGCGGTGGTGCATCGCCAGCGCCAGTTCCACCCCCGCCACGCCGCCGCCGATAATGGCAATTTGCGGCGCAATCGCGCCTTCGGCAACACGCGCAAGCCAGCTTTCCCAAGCACGCGCATAGGCCCCCAGCGGTTTTGCCGCTACCGCATGCGCGGCAAAGCCCGGAATTTCGGGCAAATCCGACGTGATCCCGATATCCAGCGCGGCCACATCATAGGCAACGGGCGGGCGGCCTGTGACATGAATCAGCTTTTCTGCGCGGTCTATGCCTGTAGCGCGCCCAAGAATAAGCCGCGCGCCAGCACGCCGGGCCAGTTGCACCAGATCAATATCCAGATCATGGCGCGCGTAATGGCCTGCAATATGGCCGGGCAGCATGCCCGTATAGGGGGCTGTTGGATCGGGGTTTATCACAGTTATCCGCAGGCCGGGCAGGGGGCGCATGGCAAAGCCATGCAAGACCAGCGCATGGGTATGGCCACCCCCTATCAGCACCAGATCGCGGGTCAGGGGCAGAGGGGTGGGCGTTTGCATGGCAATCTCCGGGCGCTTTGGTTGTTCAGATACCCCACTGCACCCCATAATGCGAGGGGCAGGCGCTGCGACAGGATGCGCGCGCAGGGCTGCAATCTGGTCTGGCAGGGCGCGGGCAGACATGGCACAAAGAGGCCATGACGCCCGATTGCACCCTTGCCTTGCACAGCCCCACGCCCGAAGTGACAGCCCGGTTTGCCGCCGTTTTGGGCGCGTGCCTGCGTGCGGGGGATGTGGTGCTTTTATCTGGCCCGGTGGGCGCGGGTAAAAGCCATTTTGCCCGCGCGCTTATCCAGTCGCGGCTGGCGGGCTTGGGGCGTTGGGAAGATGTGCCATCGCCCACCTTCACTCTGGTGCAAAGCTATGATCTGGGCGATGTCGAGATATGGCATGCCGATCTGTACCGCCTGTCAGACCCGTATGAGATTGTTGAACTGGGGTTGGAGCAGGCGTTCGACACCGCCATTTGCCTTGTGGAATGGCCAGAGCGGATGGGCGCAGCCCTGCCCCCGCGCGCTTTGCATGTGACATTGCATCAGGCCGAAGGGCCAGAGGCGCGGCTGCTGGAATTTGCAGGCTTTGGCCCGGATTGGGCGGGGGCGCTGGCGGCATTGGCCAAAGCGGGGGCAGATGATGTTTCAGGGTGATCCCCGCGCGGCGCATCTCTTCGCTCTGCCCCCCGGTGTAGATTTCCCTGTGGCGCTGGCCGCAGGGCTGGCCGCCCGGCTGGCCCCTATGGCCCCAGAGGCGCGGGCAAAGGTGACAGTGCTTGTCAATTCCGCGCGCATGCGCAGCGCGTTGCGCGCGGCCCTTGTGGCGCAAGGGCCGGGGCTATTGCCGCGTATCCGGCTGGTAACAGAACCCCTGTTGTTTGAAGGCGCCGCCGCCCTGCCGCCCCCGCTGTCGCCTCTGCGCCGCCGCTTGGAGCTGGCGCGGATGATAGAGCGGCTTTTAACCGCTGCGCCCGATCTGGCCCCGCGTTCGGCGCTGTATGATCTGGCCGACAGCCTTGCCCGGTTATTTGCCGAAATGCAGGCCGAGGGCGTGCCTTTGGCGCGGCTGCGCGATTTGGATGTCTCGCGCCATTCGGGGCATTGGGCGCGCTCTCTGGCCTTTATCACGCTGGCTGAAGAAGTGTTGCGCCCAGATGCCCCAGACCCGGAGGGGCGTTTGCGCGCGCAGGCAGAGGCGCTGATTGCCCACTGGCGCGATAGCCCGCCCGCCGATCCTGTTATTATAGCAGGTTCTACCGGATCGCGGGGGACAACGGCGCTGCTGATGCAGGCTGTCGCGCGGTTGCCGCAAGGGGCGGTGGTGCTGCCCGGCTTTGATTTTGATATGCCGCCCGAAACATGGGCGGCCCTGCCCAAGGGGCTGGCCCCTGAAGACCACCCGCAATACCGCTTTTTGCGGTTGATGCAGGCGCTGGAACTGTCCCCAGATGCGGTGCGGCGCTGGGATATGGCCGCCCCGCCTTCGGCTGCGCGCGCGCGGCTTGTCTCTCTCGCGCTGCGCCCTGCGCCTGTGACCGATCAATGGATGGAAGAGGGGCCAAAGCTGCAAGGGCTGGCAGAGGCTTGCGCCGATATGGCGCTGATAGAGGCCCCCTCGCCCCGGATGGAGGCGCTGGCCATCGCGCTGCGCCTGCGCCATGCCGCAGAGGCAGGCCAGCGCGCAGCCCTGATCACCCCCGACCGCGACCTGACGCGCCGGGTTACTGCCGCGCTGGATTTCTGGCGCATCACGCCAGATGACAGCGCAGGCCGCCCCTTGGCGCTATCTGCGCCGGGGCGGTTTTTGCGCCATTTGGCAGGGATGATGGCGCGCAGGCTGGATGGGCAGGCGCTGCTTGCGCTGCTAAAACATCCGCTCACGCATAGCGCGGGCGAACGCGGCGAGCATCTGCGCCATACCCGCGATCTGGAATTGCGCATAAGGCGCAAGGGCATGGCCTATCCCGATGCCGGTTTTTTGCGCGATTTCGCCGCGCGGGCCGATTGCCGGGATTGGGCCGAATGGCTGATTGCCGCGCTGCCGCCCCAGCCAGACCCAACCCCGCGCCCGCTGGCTGATCTGGTGGCCGCGCATCTGGCGCTGGCCGAGGGGTTTGCAGGCGGAGAAGAGAGCGCGCTTTGGGGCGCTGCCGCAGGCGCGCAGGCGCGCCGCGCGATGCAGGAACTTGCGGCAGAAGCTGGCGCGGGCGGCCCCCTTTCGCCATCCGATTATGAGAGTTTCGTGACCCGCTATTTGCAGGGGTTCGAGGTGCGCGCGCCCATTGCCGCCCATCCCGGTGTCATGATCTGGGGCACGCTGGAGGCCCGCGTGCAAGGCGCTGATCTGGTCATTCTGGCGGGGCTGAATGAGGGGGTCTGGCCCAAAGCGCCCGACCCAGACCCATGGCTGAACCGCCGTATGCGTGCCGATGCCGGGCTGTTGCTGCCAGAGCGCCAGATCGGGCTGTCTGCGCATGAGTTCCAACAGGCGATTGGCGCGCGCGAGGTGGTGCTCTCGCGCGCCATCCGCAATTCCGAGGCGCAGACCGTGCCCTCGCGCTGGCTGAACCGATTGACAAATCTGCTGGGCGGTTTGCCCGGTGCAGGCGCAGAGGCGCTGGTGGGGATGCGTGCGCGCGGCGCAGAATGGGTGGATATGGCCGCGCGCTTTGATGCTGATCTGCGCGAAATTGCGCCCGATCCGCGCGCCCCGCGCCCCGCACCCGCGCCCCCTGTGGCGGCACGCCCGCGCCAGTTGTCTGTAACCGCCATCAACCGGCTGATCCGCGACCCGTATGAGATTTATGCCAAATATGTCCTTGGCCTGCGCAAGCTCAACCCGTTGCACCCCTCGCCCGATGCCCTGTTGCGCGGCACGGTGCTGCATAAGGTGCTGGAAGATTTCACCCGCGCCCCGCTGGAGGATGACCCCCACGCGCAACTGATGGCCCTTGCGCGTGATACGCTGGCGCGCGATGTGCCCTGGCCCGCTGCGCGCGTGCTGTGGCAAGCGCGTATGGCGCGCGCCGCGCAGGCGTTTTTGCAGTTTCACCTTGCCCAGCCGGGGCGCGTGTTGATGCTGGAAGAGCAAGGCGCGCTGGATTTGAAATCTCCTGCCTTTCGCCTGATCGCAAAGCCTGATCGCATAGATGAATGGCCCGATGGCGCGATTCACATCATAGATTACAAAACCGGGCAGGCCCCCACCCGCAAGCAGCAAGAGCATTTCGACAAACAGCTTTTGTTGCAAGCCATGATGGCCGAGGCGGGCGCATTTCAGGCCCTTGGCCCGCGCGATGTGGCGCGGATAACCTATCTGGGCCTTGGCAGCAGCCCCAAACCCGTTGAAACAGAGATAACCCCCGCACTTCTGGAACAGACGCGCGCCGAATTCTCGCAGTTGATTGCGGCCTATCTGGACGCCCAGAAGGGTTTTGCCGCGCGGCGCATGTTGCTGACAGAGCGCGAGATGTCCGATTACGACCATCTGTCGCGCTATGGGGAATGGGTGATGCAGGATGCGCCGGTGGTGCTGCAAGTGGGGGGCGATGATGCGCTTCAATGATGCGACATTGGCGCAAAACCGCGCGTCCGATCCTGTGGCCTCGACATGGCTTTCGGCAAATGCCGGGTCTGGCAAGACCAAGGTTCTGACAGATCGCGTGGCGCGGCTGTTGCTGCGCGGGATAGAGCCGCAGCGCATTTTATGCCTGACCTATACCAAGGCCGCCGCAAGCGAGATGCAAAACCGCCTGTTTGCGTTATTGGGCAAATGGGCGATGCTGCCAGAGGATGAGCTGCGCGCGGCCCTTGCCCAGATAGACGAGGCCCCGCGCGATGGGCTGGCAGAGGCGCGCAGGCTGTTTGCCCGCGCGATTGAAGCGCCGGGCGGGCTGAAGATTCAGACGATCCATTCCTTTTGCGCGTCCCTGTTGCGGCGCTTTCCGCTGGAAGCCGGGCTTTCCCCGGCCTTTACCGAGATGGATGACCGCTCTGCCCATGCGCTGCGCGGCGAGGTTCTGGATGGGCTGGCAGAAGGGCCGGGGCGTGGGGCATTGGATGCTTTGGCAGCTGTCTTTACCGGGGCCGAGCTGGATGATCTGCTGCGCGAGATTTGCGCCAATGCCGCGGGCTTTTCCGGCCCTGTGCCCGATGCCGCCCTTGCCGCCGATCTGGGCCTTGCCCCCGATGACAGTTTCGAGGGCCTGTTGGCCGATGTGTTTCTGGGCGGCGAATTTGCGCTTTTTGACGCGCTTGTGCCGCATTTGCAGGGCGGCAGCGTGACCGATGCCAAGAATGCCCTCAAACTGGCCGCGATTGCCCAAGGCGCAGCCGATATGGAGGCTTTGGTCGCGCTGGAGGGGCTGTTTCTGACAGGGGCAGGCGCGAAAGAGCCGTTTAGCGCCAAGCTGAACAGCTTCCCCACCAAAGCCACGCGCAAGGGCCTTGGCTCGTTGGCCGACAGGCTGGATGCGCTGATGCTGCGGGTGGAGGCCGCGCGCCCGCGCCGGATTGCGCTGGCCGCCTATCGGCGTGCCGTCGCGCTGCACCATTTCGCGCGCGCCTTTCTGCCCGCCTATGCGCTAGCCAAATCTGCGCGCGGCTGGCTGGATTTCGATGATCTGATCGCGCGTGCGGGCCAGTTGCTGACCGATCCTTCGGTGGCGCAATGGGTGCTGTTCAAGCTGGATGGCGGGGTGGATCATATTCTGGTGGATGAGGCGCAAGACACCTCTCCCGGCCAGTGGCAGGTGATCGAACATCTGGCGCAGGAATTCACCGCCGGGCTGGGCGCGCGCGATGCCAGCCGCACGCTCTTTGTGGTGGGCGACAAGAAACAGTCGATCTATTCCTTTCAGGGTGCGGATTTGCAGGTGTTCGATGCCATGCAGGCGCAATTCCGCGCGCGGCTTGCCCATGTGGACATGCAGTTGAACGAGGCGCTTCTGGCGCATTCCTTCCGCTCTTCCGATGCCGTGTTGCGCGCTGTGGATGCCACATTTCGCCCCCCGCGGGAGGCAGGGCTGGGCGGGGCGCCAGACCATATTGCCTTCAAGGCCGATTTGCCGGGGCGGGTGGATCTTTGGCCCGCTATCGCCCGGCCAGAGGCACTGGAAAAGCCGGATTGGCATGATCCTGTCGATATCCTGCCTGAAGAACACCACCATCGCCAATTGGCGCGCACCATCGCGCGCAATCTGCGCCAGATGGTGGATGCGCGCATGGCCATCCCCCACCGGGACGGGCCAAGGCCGCTGACAGAGGGGGATGTGCTGATTCTGGTGCGCCGCCGCAATGCGCTGTTTCACGAGATTATCGCGGCGTGCAAATCCGAAGGGCTGGAGATTGCGGGGGCCGACAGGCTGCGTCTGGGTGGGGAAATGGCGGTGCGCGATCTGACCGCGCTTTTGGCCTTTCTTGCCACGCGGGAAGATGATCTGTCGCTGGCCGCCTGCCTGCGCTCGCCGCTGTTTGGCTGGTCAGAAGACAGGCTATTCCGGCTGGCGCAGGGGCGGGGCGGGGCCTTTCTCTGGGCGCGGCTGCGCGAGGCGGGGGAGGCCCCGACACTGGCCATGCTGGACGATCTGCGCAGCCAGACCGATTTCTTGCGCCCCTTTGATCTGATCGAACGTTGCCTGACCCGCCATAATGGCCGCCGCCGCCTGATTGCCCGTCTGGGGGCCGAGGCCGAGGACGGGATTGACGCCTTTCTGGCGCAGGCTTTGGCCTATGAACAGATTGAAACCCCCAGTCTGACAGGGTTTCTGGGCTGGCTGGAACATGGTGATGTCCAGATAAAGCGCGAATTGGATGGCGCAGGGGGCCGCTTGCGGGTGATGACAGTGCATGGCGCGAAAGGGCTGGAAGCGCCCGTTGTCATCCTGCCTGATACGGCCGATTATGCCCCGCCGGAACGCCGCCAGATTTTTCCGCTGGGGGCGGGCTTGGGCTGGCGCGGCAGCAAGGATGATACGCCGCCCGCGCTGCAAGACAGCTTGGATGCCGCCGCCGCCCTGCGCGTGCAGGAAGATGCGCGGCTGCGCTATGTGGCCATGACGCGTGCGGAAAGCGGGTTGATTGTGGCGGCGGCGGGAACTGTGGAAAAGCCCGAATGCTGGTATAACCGCATTGCCGAAGGGCTGGGCCATCTGGGCGCTGTGGCGCAGCAATTCCCCACCGGGACGGGGCTGCGCTATCAGCATCTGGAATGGCCCTTTGCCGCGCCGCCCCAAGCGGGCGCGGATGCGCCCGCGCCCGTGGCCGCCTTGCCAGCGCTGTTGTGGGAACATGCCACCATGCCGCCTGCCGCCCCGCATGCGCTATCGCCATCTGGCCTTGGCGGGGCCAAGGCCCTGGGCGGCGAAGAGGGGCTGGACAGCGAGGCCGCTCTTGCGCGCGGCCATGCCCTGCATATGCTGCTGGAACATCTGCCACTTTGGCCGCGCGCGGATTGGCCCACCCATGCCCGCGCGCTTTTGGCCAGTCTGGACGGGGGCGCGCCGGAAGATGCTGATTTGTTGCTGCAAGAGGCCATTGGCGTGCTGGATGCCCCCGATCTTGCGCCCCTGTTCGCCCCCGGCACAGTGGCAGAGGTAGAAATTTCGGCCAGTTTTGCAGGCAAGCCGCTTTACGGCGTGATTGACCGTCTGGTCGTGTCTGACACCGAGGTGCTGGCGGTGGATTACAAATCCAACCGCATTTTGCCCCAGACGGCTGCGCAGGTTCCAGAGGGGCTGTTGCGCCAGATGGCGGCCTATGCGGTCGCGTTGGAACAGGTTTTTCCGGGGCGGCGCATGCGCGTGGCGCTGCTTTGGACAGCGACAGCGCAGCTGATGGAATTGCCCCCCGCGCTTTTGGAGGGCGCGGCAGCCCGCGCGGCGCTTGAATCCGGCGCGGCAGGGGCATAGGTATTGGGCCAAGTGAAACCAATGATTGGAGGGGCCTATGCCCACAGTTGCCGTTACCGATTCCACCTTTGATGCCGAAGTGCGCCAGTCCGATATCCCCGTTGTGGTGGATTTCTGGGCCGAATGGTGCGGCCCCTGCAAGCAGATTGGCCCCGCTCTGGAAGAGCTTTCTGCCGAATTTGCAGGCCGGGTAAAGATTGCAAAGGTGAATGTGGATGAAAATCCCAACACCGCAGCATCCATGGGCATTCGCGGCATTCCGGCGCTGTTTTTGTTCAAGGATGGGCAGGTTGTTTCCAACAAGGTTGGTGCGGCGCCAAAATCCGCGCTGCAAAGCTGGATCAACGAGTCTGTATGATCTGCCACAAGGCGCGGCCAATGCCGCGCCTTTCCGCTGTCTGCGGGCAGGGATTTTTTAATCTGATGGGGCTTGCGATGAGCGATTTTCCCGGCTGGCATGGCACAACCATTCTGGCAGTGCGGCGCGGTGGCGAAGTGGTGGTTGCAGGCGATGGCCAGGTCTCGCTTGGCCAGACTGTGATCAAGGGCAGCGCGCGCAAGGTGCGCCGCCTTAGCCCCGGCGGCTATAGTGTGGTTGCGGGGTTTGCGGGGTCTACCGCAGATGCCTTCACGCTGCTGGAACGGCTGGAAACAAAGCTGGAGGCCACGCCCGGCCAGCTTGCCCGCGCTTCGGTGGAATTGGCGAAAGACTGGCGCACGGATAAATACCTGCAAAAGCTGGAAGCGATGCTGATTGTCCGCGATGGCCGCGATTTGTTTGTGATCACGGGCGCAGGCGATGTGCTGGAACCAGAGCATGATATCGCTGCCATCGGATCGGGTGGCAATTTCGCACTGGCCGCAGCGCGCGGGCTGATGGCCACGGATATGAGCGCCGAAGACATAGCGCGCCGCGCAATGGCGATTGCCGCCGATATCTGCGTTTATACCAATGGCAATCTGACCGTGGAAAAGATCAGCGCTTGAGCTGCGCTTCCATCCAAGCGCGCAAAACCGCATTCATGCGGGTTTGATAACCTGCGCCTTGGGATTTGAAAAACTCCAGCACATCGGGATCAATCCGCAGGGAAATAGCTTTCTTCGGCTCTGGCGTCACCAGTTCGGCGCGTGCCCAGTCCAGTGCAAATTCATCCGCATCTGCTTTGGGTTCAATCCCCAAGGCGTCCATGCGGCGCAAGGCGTCCCAATCAGTGCCGCCTTTCATTTTGCGGATGTCTGCGCGCGTGTAGGTTTTGATAGAGGTCTCACGCATCGGTTTCTGCCTTTCTGGCAGAAATAGGGGCGGTTGGGCATTATAGCGCTGCGCGGCTTTGGACATTGGCAAACCAACCGCAACCCGCGCGAATCTGCTCTGGTGGTTTTGTTCCAGACGAAAAAGAAATCTTCCATATTTGCGCCCTGATGTAAGTTCGGCCCTGCTGTGGCCACGACAGGTTTTTATGCTCAAATTCTTGGCCAAGGCAGATTGTATATGCATTATGCCCATACAAAACGGAACCCCTTCAATTCCGTCCCCCAAGCCTCTATCTCTGGCCAAGCCATAAGAGGGAACCCCATGACAGACCTGACCCCCCGCGAGATTGTAAGCGAGCTTGACCGTTTCATCATTGGCCAGAAAGACGCCAAGCGCGCTGTGGCGGTGGCGCTGCGCAATCGCTGGCGGCGCAAGCAATTGCCCGCCGATCTGCAAGAAGAGGTCTATCCCAAAAACATCCTCATGATTGGCCCCACAGGCGTGGGCAAAACCGAAATCAGCCGCCGCCTTGCAAAACTGGCCCGCGCGCCCTTTATCAAGGTGGAAGCCACGAAATTTACCGAAGTGGGCTATGTGGGCCGCGATGTGGAACAGATTATCCGCGATCTGGTGGATATCGCCATTGCCCAAACCCGCGAGCATATGCGCGACGAGGTGAAGGCCCGCGCCCATAAGGCTGCCGAGGAACGTGTGATTTCCGCCCTTGCAGGCGATGGCGCACGCGAGGGCACGCGCGAGATGTTCCGCCGCAAGCTGCTGGCGGGAGAGTTGGATGACACGATCATTGAAATTGACGTGGCCGAGAGCGCGAACCCGATGGGCGGGATGTTTGAAATCCCCGGCCAGCCCGGCGCAGGGCAGATGATGAATCTGGGCGAATTGTTTGGCAAAGCCTTTGGCGGGCGCACCACGCGCAAGAAGATGACAGTCTCTGAAAGCCATGATCTGCTGATCTCGGAAGAGGCCGATAAATTACTGGATGACGAGGCCGTGAAAGCCGCCGCGCTGAGCGCGGTAGAGCAAAATGGCATTGTCTTTCTCGATGAGATTGACAAGGTTTGTGCCCGCGCGGAAATGCGCGGCGGTGATGTCAGCCGCGAAGGGGTGCAGCGCGATTTGCTGCCGTTGATAGAGGGCACGACCGTCAGCACCAAGCACGGCCCTGTGAAAACCGATCATATCCTCTTTATCGCCTCTGGCGCGTTTCACATTGCCAAGCCTTCGGATTTGCTGCCCGAATTGCAGGGGCGCTTGCCCATTCGGGTAGAATTGCGCGCCCTGACCGAGGGCGATTTCATCCGCATCCTGACAGAGACGGATAACGCGCTAACCCGCCAATACACCGCCCTTATGGCCACAGAGGAGGTCGAGGTCAGTTTCAGCGAAGAAGGCATTGCCGCACTGGCCAAGATTGCCGCGGATGTAAACCAATCGGTAGAGAATATTGGCGCGCGCAGGCTCTATACGGTGATGGAGCGGGTGTTCGAGGAATTGTCTTTCCATGCCCCCGACAGGGCAGGCCAAAAGCTGCTGGTGGATGCCGCCTTTGTCGAGCAGAACCTTGGCGATCTGGCCCGCTCTGCCGATCTGAGCCGGTATGTTCTGTGACAGACACTGGACGCGCGGCATTCTTTTCTTATATAACTGCTCAGGTATAGCCGCGCGCTCGCGGCCCGCATTGGCCTAAGGGGGCAGATATGAGCACCGGACAGAATGAAGGCGATCTTCTGATCAAGCCCTCCAGCACTGAACACGCATTGTACGAGCCGATCGTGGATGCCTGCAAAACTGTTTATGATCCCGAAATCCCGGTCAATATCTTTGATCTGGGCCTGATCTATACGATCACGATTTCAGATGCGGGCGAAGTGGCTGTGATCATGACCCTCACCGCGCCGGGTTGCCCGGTGGCAGGCGAAATGCCGGGCTGGGTGGCCGATGCCGTGGGCGCTGTGCCCGGTGTGCAATCGGTGGATGTGGAAATGACATTCGATCCCCAATGGGGGATGGATATGATGTCAGACGAGGCGCGGCTGGAACTGGGGTTCATGTGATGAATGCAGGCTTGTCCGAATGTGACAAGATGCTTGCAGGCGCCCCCTATGATCCGGGTTGCCCGCAACTGGTGGCCATGCGCCGCCGCGCACAGGGGCTGATGCGCGCCTATAACCAGACGATAGATGGCGATGCCGCGCGCGCAGATATCCTGCCCGCCCTGCTGGGCACATGGAATGGCGCTGTCATCCGCGCGCCCTTTCATGTGGATTACGGCGCGCATATCCATTTCGGCCCCGGCTGTTTTGTGAATTTCAACTGTGTGATTCTGGATGTCTGCGCCGTGCATATCGGCGCGCGCACCCAGATTGGCCCGACTGTGCAGATATTGGCCGCCGATCACCCGCGCGAGGCTGGCGCACGCGCTGAAGGGGTGGAATGGGGCAAGCCTGTCACCATCGGCGCAGATGTCTGGATCGGGGGCGGCGCGATTGTGCTGCCCGGTGTGCATGTGGGTGATGGGGCGATCATTGCGGCGGGCGCAGTGGTTACGCGCGATGTGCCCGCAGGCGCGACAGTGGCCGGCAACCCCTCGCGGGTGCTGGACAAAAAGCAAGGATAAGACAGATGTTCGCAATCCCCGGAAAATCTCCTGTCACGCTCACGCCCCCTGCGGTGCGCCAGATCCGCCGCCTGATGGAGCGCGAAGGCGCATCGGGCCTGCGTGTGGGCGTGAAGAAAGGCGGTTGTGCGGGAATGGAATATACAATGGAAACCGCCATTGATGTAAAAGACCACGAAGAGGTGATCGAACAGGACGGCGCGCGCGTGATCATTGCGCCCATGGCGCAGATGTTTCTGTTCGGCACCGAGATTGATTATGAAACCGGCCTTCTGGAAAGCGCCTTTCGCTTTCGCAATCCCAATGTGACAGAGGCCTGTGGCTGTGGCGAATCCATCAAGTTTGATGATGTCGAGACGCTGACAGAGCGGATGAATCAGGCGCGCAGCACGGGCTGATTGCATCCCGCGCGCCTGCGGCGTATCCCTGTGCCTAAAGGAGATATGCCATGACCCAAGCTTGCAAACTTGCCGCCGGAAACTGGAAGATGAACGGGTTGCGCGCCGATCTGGCAGAGGCCCGCGCATTGGCCGCAGCTTTTCCCGCGCCCGGCTGCGGTATCGTTCTGTGCCCCCCTGCAACCCTGCTTTGCGCCATGGCCGAGGCTGTTTCGGGCAGCGCTATTGGCTTGGGCGGGCAGGATTGCCACACGCAAGCGGCTGGCGCGCATACAGGCGATATTTCCGCCGCCATGCTGGCGGATGCGGGCGCGCACCATGTCATTCTGGGCCATTCCGAGCGGCGCGCGGATCATGCTGAAAGCTCTGCACTGGTGGCAGCGAAGGCCCACGCGGCCCATGCGGCGGGCTGGGTTAGCATTATCTGTGTGGGAGAGACGGAGGCCGAGCGCGACGCGGGCGAAACGCTGGATATTGTTTTGGGCCAACTTGCAGAGTCGCTGCCCGAAGGGGCCGGTGCCGCCAATACTGTTATCGCTTATGAGCCTGTCTGGGCCATTGGCACAGGCCGCACCCCGACCCTTGCGCAGATTGCCGAGGTGCATGACGCGCTGCGTGCCAAGCTGCCCGACCGCGCAATTTCGCTGCTGTATGGGGGGTCTGTCAAACCCGGCAATGCGGCAGAGATTTTTGCCATTGCCAATGTGGATGGCGCGCTTGTGGGCGGGGCCTCTTTGAAAGCCGCCGATTTTGGCGCGATCATCGCGGCGCTGGAAGCGGCTTAGTGTTTCGCAAGTGACGGAAGCTGCCCAAGGGCAGGTTGGAGCGGGGAGGGGACATTTGTGTAGCGCGCCAAGCGCGGAATCAAGGCCGAAGGCCGCCGCGCATCGCTGGGCCGCCCCCCGGCACAGCGATTTGGCTGCCACCTGCGCATAGCCTGAGTTTCGTTCGGACTTGGC